>JACZKN010000135.1 GCA_014859985.1 Candidatus Krumholzibacteriia bacterium
GCTTGCGTGAGCCTGCCTTCACCCTCATCACTCCCTGCCGGGGGCCAGGGCGGCCGCGAGGGCCGCCCTGGCCGGCGAGAAACTAACTAGTTGCCTACCGAGCCGACGCTCCACAGGAGCGGGGTCTCGGCGTCAGCGGCCGACACGCGCACGTAGCCCTGCATCTCCTGGTGCAGCGCCGAGCAGAAGTTCGAGCAGTAGAACGGGTAGATGCCCGCCTTCTCCGGCTTGAACTTCGCCGTCTTCGTCTCCCCCGGCTCGATCTGGAAGTCCACGTTGCTGCGCAGGATGCCGAAGCCGTGGGCGATGTCCCGGTCCTGCTCGACGTTGGTCACGTGGAAGTACACGGTCTCGCCCAGGTCGATGGTCAGGGTGTCCGGATAGAAGTGCGTGCGCACCGCCACCATGGTCACGTGGACGTCCTTGCCGTCGCGGGTGATGGAGGTCTCGGCCTCGTTCAGCACCTTGCGCGGGTGGTGGTTCTCCTCGATGGGGAAGATCACCTTGACGTTGGGGATCACCTTGTCGGCCTTGATGATCTGCCCGTAGTGGGGCTCCATGTAGGTGGGGATGTCCAGGATCAGCTCCATCGTCGGCCGCGTCAGGTCGATCAGCTGCGCGCCCTCGGGGTGGGTGGGCCCCATGGGCAGGTAGCGGTCCTTGGAGATCTTGTTCAGCGCGAGCAGCCACTCGCCCGTGGGATGGCGGGTGTCGCCCTCGCTGGCGGTGAGGTGACCGATGGAGTAGTGGACGTCCACCTTGTCCACCACCTCGAAGGTCTCCAGGTTCCACTTGGCCACCTGGCTGTCCAGGAACAGGCTGGTGTAGGCGAAGCCGCGGCCGTCGAACTGGGTGTGCAGGGGGCCGAGGCCCACCGGCACCTCAGCGACCCGCGTGGCCTCGTAGCGCACCACCGGGATGCCGCCGAACTCGCCGATGAAATCCTTGGCCGCGATGGCCTGCTGGAACTGCGCGAAGCTGTGCACCACCGCGACCGCCGCCAGCTTGCCGTTGCCGATGATGAGCGTGCCCGAGGGATCGATGTCCACGCCGTGGGGCGACTTGGGCGTCGGCAGCAGGTACATCAGGCCCGGCACCTCGGCCGGGTCGATGACCTTGGCGCCGTCGATCTCCTTGTACTTGCCCGCGGCCACGGCCTCCCGGCCCTTGCGCCAGTCCAGGGCGGCGATGAAGTCGCGCTCGTTCTGGCTGGCGTTGACCTCGAGCTTGGTGTAGGCCTGCTCGGAGTTGTAGCAGCTGAAGAACACCCAGCCGTGGCTGGGGCCCTTGCCCGCGTCGGACTTGTCCCAGTGGAAGGGCGGGGTCAGCACCTCGAAGTCCAGCTCCATGGTGCCGTCCTGGCCGACGGCCACCGCGGCGATCACCCCGTTGAACTTGTTCTTGTACTCGGCGATGGACTGGTAGGTGTTGGGCACCGGCGCCGAGAAGCGGCTGGCGGCGAACACGTACTCGGTGTTCTCGGTCACGAAGGTCGAGGCGTGGTTGGCCGAGACGTTCGGCAGGGGCCCGATGATCTGCTTCGTCTTGAACACGTCCAGGTCGATGCGGGCGATGCGGGCGTTGGCCATGTCGTTGATGAACAGCCAGCGGCCGTCGTAGTCGCCGGCGGTCTCGGACAGGCCCGGATGGTGGGCGTCGCCCCAGAGGAAGCCGCCCAGCATGGCCTTCGAATCCTCGTCGTAGCCCCAGCCGCTGGCCGACTCGGGGGTGAACACGGGGATGGTGTTCAGGTGCCGGCCGCTGGGCAGCCCGTAGACGAACACCTGGCCGGAATGGCCGCCCGAGAGGAACACGTAGTAGTCGTCGTACTCGCCGGGGGCCACGTAGACGCGCTGGGCGGCGTCGCCGGTGGAGCCGGCACCGCCGCCGCCGGCGCCGCCGCCGCAGGCGACGAGCAGGAACGCAGCGGCCACCAGGACCAGGGCCAGGGTCAGGCTCGCGCGCAGGTGGGGGAATCGACGCATCCCGGTCTCCTTCGAAGGGGTGGCGACAGGACCGGCCTAGCGGCCGGCCAGGGTCTCGCGCAGCAGGTACTGGACCAGGGCGTTGGCCTCGGCGTCCTTGACCTGCTGGTTGGCCATCTGCAGGGCGTACTCGGCCATCAGGCCGCGGGCGATGGGGTCATTCTTGAGCATCCACTCCGGATCCATGATCTGCCGCTTGAGCCAGCGTTCGGTGCGGCGGTCGGCCACCCCGGCCAGGTCCGGGCCCTGCTTGCGCTCGCCCAGGGCGTGGCAGGTGACGCAGGCCTTGTCCTTGAAGATCTGCTCGCCCCAGGAGGCCAGCCCCTCGTCCAGGGTCAGGCTCTCGGCGGCCTTGGGGCCGTCGTTCAGGCCGGCGGCAGTGGCCTTCGCGTCCTCCTTGCCGCCACCGCCCTGGCACCCGGCCAAGGCGAGCAGCAGCAGAAGGGCGGCGGCGGTGGTGATCGTCGAGCGCTTCATGGTTCGTCTCCCGGTTCGTCTCCTGGTTCGGCAGGCGGCCCATTCCCGGGCCGCAATCTCATATAAAACCGGTCGGATTTGCCGGAACAACAACCATTCCGCGGCCCCGGGCGCAGGACCGGGGCCCGGGGCGCCGAATAGGCCCCGCTAAGACAGGATAAAGTTATCCTGTTTTAACAACTTAAATCATGGCAGTTATTTGTGGACACGGCAGGGACAAATAGGACAAAAAAGTCCTGGATAAGGGGGCCGGCGAGGAGTCGGAACCCTGCGGGAGGGCGAGGGTCCGCACGGGATATCCCGCGACTAGGACCGGCCGGCATCTCCGCAGGCGCTTCTTGGTTCGGATCCGAACCAACAAGAGAAAAACGAACACACGACAACAGGCGGCTTGCTGGATAACGCCGCGGCCAGCGCGCAAGCGGCCCCCCGGGGGGCCCGCTCCTCCCCCTAGGCCTCCAGCGGCGGCCGCGCGAACGCCTCCCGCCGCCACAGCGCGGCCTCCATCACCGCCTGCACCCGCAGCACCGCCCGCTCGAGGTCGTCGTTGACGATCCACCAGTCGTAGGCCCCGGCCCGGGCCACCTCGCCCCGGGCGTTCTCGAGCCGTCGGGCGATCACCGCGTCGCTGTCGGTGCCGCGCGAGCGCAGGCGGCGCTCCAGCTCCTCCCACGACGGCGGGAACAGGAACACCGACACCAGCTCGGCCCCGTAGCGGGGGATCACCTGCAGGCCGCCCTGCACGTCGATGTCCAGGACCGGGATGCGGCCGCGGGCGACGAGCTCGTCCAGGTGCGCGCGGCGGGTGCCGTAGCGGTTGCCGTGGACCACGGCCCACTCGACGAAGGCGTCCGCGGCCAGCAGCTCGTCGAAGCGCGCGTCGTCCACGAAGTCGTAGTCCGCGCCGTCCTGCTCGCCCGCGCGGATGGGCCGCGTGGTGGACGACACCGAGAACGACAGCCGCGGGTCGGCGGCCATCAGGCGGGTGATGAAGCTGCTCTTGCCCGCGCCCGAGGGTCCGGTGATCAGCACGATCATGCGGCTACTCCAGGTTCTGGATCTGCTCGCGCAGGGACTCGACCTCGTCCTTCATGCCGATCACCGCGGTGGTGATGGCCATGATGTTGGTCTTCGAGCCCATGGTGTTCACTTCCCGGTGCATCTCCTGCAGCAGGAAGTTGATCCGCTTGGCCACCTGTCCGCCCTCGTCCAGGGTGGCCAGGAAGGCCTCGATGTGCACGCCCAGGCGCTCGCACTCCTCGTTGATGTTGGCCTTGTCGGCCAGGATGGCCACCTCCTGGGCCAGGCGCTGCGGCTCCAGGGGCTCGCTCAGCAGCTTGGCCAGGCGCTCCTCCAGGCGGACGCGGATCTCCTCGGCGGCCTGGGGGGCCAGCACCTTCACCTGCGCGAGCTGCGCCTGCAGCGTCCGCAGGCGCTGGCGCATCTCGGCCACCAGCGCGGCGCCCTCCTTCTCCTTCATGGTCTGCAGGCCGCGGCAAGCGGCGGCCAGGGCGTCCATCAGCGCCTGCTGCAGGTCCGCCGGGTCCAGCTCCTGCTCCTCGGCCCGGAACAGTTCCGGCACCGCCAGCAGGTGGTCCAGGGTGATCTCCTGGAGCTTGTGCGTCTCCTGTTCGATGCGCGCCGCCGCCGCCTTGATCATGGCCAGGGCCATCTCCAGCCGCGCCGGGTCCAGGCCGGCGGCCGCCGTCGCGTCCTGGGTCTGCAGCAGCACCGCCACCGACACGCGCCCGCGGGCCACGTTGTCCTTCAGGAAATTGCGGATGTCGATCTCGTAGGGGGCGACCTGGCCGGGCAGCTTCAGGGCCACGTCCAGGAAGCGGTGGTTCACCGAACGCAGTTCCACCGTCACCGTCCAACGGCCGCAGCGTCCTTCGCCGCTGCCGAATCCGGTCATGCTGAGCATGCGATCTCCTCAGGCTGGTGTGCAGGCGGGTCGCCCGCAGTGTAGGCGCTGGCCAGGCCGCGGGCAAGGCGCTATCATGGGGCGGCCGAGCCCCGCCCCGGCCGCCACCTTCATTGGAAAGGATTCCGAGATGAAGCGGACCGTCTGCCTGATCGCCGCCCTGGTCCTCGTGACCGCCGCCTCCGCCCTGGCCGAGCGCCCGCCCCTGGGGCTGCGCGCCGGCTACACCTCCTGGAACAGCATCCACCAGTTCCACTTCGGCGGCCACGCCAAGCTGGGGGACCTCTTCCCCAACGTGGCGCTGATCCCCAACCTCGAGGTGGGCATGGGCGACAACGTCACCGTCATCACCGCCAACGGCGACCTGGTGTACCGGGTGACCGAGCTGACCGAGGCGCCCTGGGGCCCGTACGTGGGCGGCTCCCTGTCCTTGAACATCGTGGACACCGACGCCGGTTCGGACTCGGACCTGGGCCTGTCCGCGGTCGGCGGCACCACCTACCTGCTGGACAACGGCAACGAGGTCTTCGGCGAGCTCCGCGTGGGCATCATGGACAGCCCCGGGCTGAAGATCACCGTCGGCTACACGTTCTTCTAGGATGGCGGACGACGACCGGCAGCAGCCCGTCGCCCGGCCCTGGACCGAGCACGGCCCGCTGACCGGCCTGGTGGCCGGCTGGCGGGAGCGCTGGGCCGGCTGCGGGCTCTTCGCCGTGACCGCGGGCGACGCCTGGGTGCGCCTGCACCTCGAAGGCGAGGCGCACGAGGGCATCCTGCTGGTCGACGTGCCCGGCGCCCAGCTGATCGCCGCCTGCGCCGGCCGCCTGCCCGCTCCCCTGG
>JACZKN010000136.1 GCA_014859985.1 Candidatus Krumholzibacteriia bacterium
CCGTCACCACGTCCGGCCCGCATCGGCACGGTGCGCGGCGCCATGGGACTGGACCGCCGCGGGCCGGACGTGGTGACGGCGGCCGCCACCGTCTCGGGCGGCCGCCTCGTCGCCGAGGGCCCGCTCTGGACGGAGCTCGAACTGGCCCTCGACGCCTCGTTCTGCGCGGACGCGGTCCTGGTCCTGCAGGTGGCGAAGACCTCGCCCCGGGTCGATGCGCTCCTGCGCTTCCACGCACCAGGCCGCTGGGACCCGGAGAACTGGTACGCCGCGCTGCCGTTCTTCGCCGGCGCCGGTGCCGCCCTGGTCCTGGACCGCGCCGGCTGGCCGTTGCGGCCCCGCACCGACCAGCTGCCCGGCACCCTGGGCGACTTCTACGCCCTGCAGGCCGGCTGGGCCTCGGTGGCCCAGGACCAGGGCGTGGCCGTGGCGATGATCGACGGGCCGTTGCTGCAGCTGGGACCCCTGGCGCCGGGCGAGCGGCTGCTGGCGGGGGATCCGCGCCTGGCGGACGACCCGGCCCATCCCTATGCCTGGCTCATGACCAATTTCTGGGAGACCAACTTCCAGGCGCACCTGGGGGGATTCCACGAGTATCGCTTCGTGGTGCGGTGGGGGCCGGACCTGGCGGCCGCCGCGGCCGCCTTGGCAGCCTGCCGTGCGGCGGGTCAGGGCCTGACCGCCTTTCGCCTGGGGCGCACGGATCGCAACTGAAAGAAACGATCTTCATTCGGCATCAGCGGGAGGGCCCGCGATGACCCCCACCGCCCGCCAGCTGTCACCCCGGCCCGGTCGGTCATGGGCGGCTAGTCCGCCAGGTAGTACTCCACCGTCGACACCACCCGCACCTTCTTGATGTGCGGCGTGTTGGCGTCCCGGTCGTCGATGGAGAAGACGCCCTGCTGGGCCCGCTTGATCCTGCCCAGCCGGCTGCTGGAGTCGGCGGCGAACTTCTCGGCCACCTCGCGGGCGTTGCGCGTCGCCTCCTCCACCATGCCGGGCTTCAGGTCGTTCAGGCCGGTGAACAGGTACTCGGTGCGGCTCTGGTGGTCGTAGCCGCCGATGACCAGGCCCTGCTTGCCGAGTTCGCCCAGGCCGCCCTTCGCCACGCGCACCACGTCCACCCGCGGCGTGTACACGGTCACGGTCTGGGTCGCGGTGTAGCGCAGGCCCACGTCGCCGCCGCCGCCCCACTGCTGGGCCAGCTTGTCGGTGACCGCGGGCGGGGCCACGGTGATCTCCTGGTCGGTGAGGCCCTGCTCGCGCAGGTACGCGGCCAGCAGCGCGGCGCCGGTCGCCAGATCGGCGTGCACCTGGGCCAGGTCGTTGCCCGCGGCCGTGAACACCACCGGCCAGATGGCGATGTCGGCCGGGACCTCGCGCTCGGCCAGGCCCTTCACCGTCACGGTGCGTTCGAAGGACTTGAAGCGGATCAGGCTCGAGCCCAGCAGCCAGCCCAGCAGGGCCAGGCCCGCCACCAGGCCGGCCGCCAGCAGGGCGGCGTCGCGGGTGCGTGTGATCGTCATCGTCTTCTCCTCGTCGTGGCAGGTCGTCATTCCCCGGGGGCCTCGAAGGGGGCCGCGGCGAAATCCAGGACGCGGTCCCCGTCCGCCTGCAGCTGCAGGCGGCCGTCGGCCAGCTTGTAGGTCTTCACCCCGCCCAGGGCGGCCAGGAACGCGCTCTCGACCGCCATCTGCGGCTCGGGGCACATCATCTTGGTGGCGCCGGCGGGGCCGACGCGCAGGCTGTCGCCCCTGACCTCGTAGGAGGCGAAGTACTGGTTGCAGCCGGCGGTGCCGCCGATCCGGCCCTCGTGGAACCGGGCGGTGACCGCGACGCCCGCGGGCAGGCCCTGGCCGGCGAGGTCGTCCAGGGTCCAGGCGGTGCCGGCCAGGGGGTCGGCGCCACCCTTGCCTGCGCCGGCGCCGCAGCCGGCCAGCAGCAGGATCAGCCCCAGGCCGAGGATGTTCTGCATGTTCGTGCTCCTTTCGACGTCCGGGGCCGCGGCCCCTAGTCGAGCATGTCCTCGTACCCCTCGCGGTAGCTGGGGAAGAGGAACGTGTAGCCCAGGTCCTTCAGCAGTTCGTTGCGGCAGCGCTTGTTGCTACCTGCGGCGGGGTCCCGGGGCGAGGCCGGTGGCGCCGGGACGTCCAGCAGTTCGGCGATCCACGCGGTCACCTCTGCCAGGGGCGCCGGGTCGTCGTCGCTGGCGACCAGGCAAGGGGGCAGCGGGTCGCCGGCCAGGCGCCGCGACAGCAACCAGGCCAGCACGCGCGCGCCGTCGTCCCGATGGATGCGGTTGGTGTAGGCAGGAGGATCGGTCTGCACCGGATGCCCGGCGCGCACGCGGTCGGCCAGCCAGGTGCGGCCCGGCCCGTAGATCCCGCTGAAGCGCACCACCGTCGCCTGCGGACGCGCCTTCAGCACCCGGTCCTCCGCCTCCAGGAGCACGCGCCCGGTGGCGGTGGACGGCGCCGGCGGCGTCTGCTCGTCCACCCAGTCGCCGGCGTCCTGGCCGTAGACCCCGGTGGAGGAGACCAGCAGCAGAGGCAGGTCCCGCGAAGGCAGGGCGGCCAGCAGGTTGGCCGTACCCTCGAGGTAGATCTCCCGGTAGGCCGCCTCGCTGCGTCCGGCGGGGGCCAGGGCGCAGACCACGGCGTCCAGGTCCCGGGGCAGGGCGGTCAGGGTCTCGGGCCGGGTGACGTCGGCGGCCAGCCAGGCGATGCCGTGGTCGGCCACCGGCGGGGTGCGTTTCAGCCCGGTCACCTGGTGGCCGGCTTCGCGCAGCATCCGCGCCAGGGCGAGGCCGACGTAGCCGGCGCCGGCGATCAGGACGTGGGCCATCGTGCGGTCATCCCTTCCGTTGTCCGGCAGTCTAGCACCGACGGTCGGGAGCGGAAAGGGCCCGCCCCGGTCCGAGGCGGGCCCTGGTGCCGGACCGCGCGGGCTAGGCGTTCTTGCGCAGGTAGCTGGCCACGCCCTCGGCGGTGGGCTTCATGGCCTCCTTGCCCTTGGACCAGTTGGCCGGGCAGACCTCGCCGTGGGCCTCGAGGTGCTGCAGGGCGTCCACCAGGCGCAGCATCTCGTCGATGTTGCGGCCCAGACCCAGGTTGTTGACGGTGGCGTGCTGCACGACGCCGTCCTTGTCGATCAGGAAGGTGCCGCGCAGGGCCATGCCGCCATCCAGCAGCAGGCCGAAGTCCTGGCTGATGGTCTTGTCGAAATCGGCCACCAGCGGGTACTGGACGTTGCCGATGCCGCCGTTCTCGACCGGGGTGTTCTTCCAGGCCAGGTGGCTGAAGTGGCTGTCCGTGGAAACGCCGATGACCTGGACGTTGCGCTCCTTGAACTCGGCGAGCTGCTTGTCGAAGGCGATGATCTCGCTGGGGCAGACGAAGGTGAAGTCCAGGGGGTAGAAGAACAGGACCACGTACTTGCCGCGGTAGTCGCTCAGGGCGAAGTCCTTCTTGAAGGTGTTGTCCGGCATCACGGCGGTGGCGGTGAAGTCGGGGGCCTCGGTCGAAACCAGGGGCACGGGAATGAAGTCGAAGTCCAGGTTCTCCATCGGTCGGTCTCCTCTTGTCGGCTTGGCGTTGACGGTTCGGCGGCTCGCGCCGCACTCTGGCGGACACTCGGGGCGGCCCCGCGGGCCGCACGATACGGGGTCGGGATCAGTCCGCGCGGTCCTCCGCGCCCGGGTCCGCGCCCGTCCGGCAGGAGGGGCAGAGGCCCTGGAACTCCAGGCGGTAGCCTTCGATGCGGAAGCCGGCGGCCTCCGCGGGTGCCACCGGGGATACCTGCAACGCGCCCCGAGGCAGGTCGCGCAGGATGCCGCAGCCGGTGCAGCGCACGTGGTCGTGCCGGTGGACGACGCCGTCGTAGCGGGCGTCGCTGCCCGCCAGGGTCAGCTTGCGGGCCAGGCCGTCCGCGCACAGGACCTCGAGGTTGCGGTACACCGTGCCCAGGCTGATGCGGGGCAACCGGTCGCGCACGAGCGCGTAGAGTTCCGCAGCCGTCGGGTGGGTCCGGAGCTCGCAGAGCTCCTCCAGGATCACCTGGCGCTGGGGCGTGTGCCGGCGGTGCTTGCCGGTGGGACGGGATGGGGTCATGGCTCGGACCTTTCGGGCGGCGCCGCGCAGCCGCGTGCGCGATGCCGGACCCATATAATCAGTAATGATTACTGCCGTCAAGGTATTTCCGGGCGCCGGTGGGAATCCCGGTGGGAAAATCGACCCGAAGGCTCTAAACCCTGCGGGGGGCGCCGACCGTCTTAATCAAGAAGCGATCCTCCAGGACCGCCACCACAGGGAAAGGCAGACCGTGAACGGACCCGACCGGACAGACCAGCGACCGGACCACTGCCCGGAGGCCGCCTTCGCCGCCGACCTTGCTCTCTGCGAGCGGGCCGTCGCCGGCGACCGGGCGGCGTTCGAGCAGATCTACCGGCGCCACGCCGCCCGGGTCCACGGCCTCTGCCTGCGCCTGACGGGCGACCGGACCGAGGCCGAGGGCCTGGTCCAGGACACCTTCGTCAAGGCCTGGTTCTCCCTGGCGGGCTACGCGGGGCAGGGGCACCTCGGCGGCTGGCTGGGCCGCGTCGCGGTCAATCTCTGGCGGGATCGCTTCCGTGCGCGGAACCGCGGCGCGCGGCTGCTGGAACGGCTGGCCGAGGAAGCGGCCGGGGACGAGGCCGTCCGCACCGCCGCCGCGGTTCCCGGGGCCGCGGCCGGGGGCGGTGTCATCCCCCTGCTGCTGGCCGTGGACCTCGAGCGCGCCGTGGCGCGCCTGCCAGAGGGGGGCAGGACGGTGTACGTCCTGCACGACGTCGAGGGCTACACCCACCGCGAGATCGCCGATCTGCTGGGTGTCGCCGTCGGCACCGTGAAGGCCCACCTGCACCGGGCGCGCCGGCTCCTGAGAACCATGCTGAGCGAAGGAAGGGAGGCAGCCCATGGAGCGTGAACGGGACAGCCGGCTGGACCGTCTCGCCGCCAAGCTGCGCGACGAAGGGGTTGCGCCGGAGCGGGACCTCTGGCCGGAGATCGATGCCGCCATCACCCGGCGGGAGCGGGCCGGGCTCGGCCGCAAGAGCCTGCCCTGGTGGCGGATGGCCGGGGCCGCGGCGGCGGTCCTGATCCTGGCCGTCGGGATCGGGACGATGCTGCCCGGTGGCGGACCGGAAGGTCCGGCACCGGCGGGCCCGGAGGTGGTCCGGATGACCACGGAGCCGGCAGAGACCGGTGGCATGGCCACCCTCGACCGGGCCCTCGAGCAGCTCGAGGAGGCCCTGGCCGCCGATCCGGACAACCTGAGCCTCTCGCGGCTCGTGCTGATGGTGCACAAGACCCGCAGCGAACTGCTGCGCAGGAACCTGACGACCGGCCTGCGGGTCGGCTGAGCGAAAGGAACGAGCATGAAGAGCAACCCGAGGAAGACCGGGATCACGGCGGCGCTGACCGCGGCGGTCCTGCTGCTTGCCCTGCCGGCCCTGGCCCGCGAGGTGGACCGGACCGTCGCGGCGGACAAGGACGGCCTGATCCTGGTGGAGAACATCGCCGGTTCCATCCGCATCGAGGGCTGGGACAAGGCCGAGGTCAAGGTCACCGGCACCCTGGGCGACGACGTCGAGGACCTGGAGGTCGAGTCCGGCGGCCGCAAGACCCTGGTCAAGGTGGTCTATCCGAAGAAGTCCCGGAACATCAGCGACGGCGCCGACCTGCTGATCATGGTGCCGCGGCAGAGCAGCCTCGAGGTCGAATGCATCAGCGCCCCCATCGCCATCGAGGGGGTCGACGGCGCCGTCGAGGCCACGGACATCAGCGGCGCGATCACCATCAAGGGCGGCCGCGGCAGGATCGAGGCCGAGACCATCAGCGGCGACCTGACCGTGGAGGCCGGCGACGGCGCGGTCTCGGTGCAGAGCATCAGCGGGCGGATCGAGGTCGGCGGCAACGAGGCCGCGGTCGAGGCCCAGTCCGTCAGCGGCGACATCGTGTTGGCGTTCAAGAAGTTCCGGGAACTCTCGGTGGAGTCGGTGTCCGGCGACGCGAAGGTCTCCGGCGCCCTGGCCAAGGGCGGCCGCATCGACTTCGACCTGCACGGCGGCGACGTGGTGCTGACGGTGCCGGGCGACGTGAGCGCCGACTTCCGCGTCGAGACCTTCAGCGGCGACATCACCAACGCCTTCGGCGCCACGGCCGAGAAGGCCAGCAAGTACGCGCCGGGCAAGAGCTTGGAGTTCACGACGGGGGGCGGCGAGGCGCGGGTGCGGGTCAACACCTTCTCCGGCAACGTCGACATCCGGAAGAAGTAGCGGCGCAGGTCGTTGCAGGTCGTCACGAGAACGAGGGTGCCCGGGCCTCTCCCCCTTGACCGGCGGAGCATCCCGGGCACCCTCGTATCGACCGTCCGGCACCCGCGTGCCGGACGGTCAGGTCAATGGCATCAGAAAACGACCGTGCCGCCGACGCGGATCAGCAGCTGGTTCTCGTTGCCCAGCGACAGCAGGTTGTTCAGCTCGTCCATGTGGAGCTGGCCCTCGATGCGCACGTTGTCGCTCGGGGTGAAGGCCAGGCCGCCGCTGTAGTAGAAGTCCATCCCGCGCTCGCTCTCGGACGCCTCGTCACCCTCGAAGGTCTCGGTGCCTTTCATCTGCGACCAGATCGCGTTGGCGCCGGCCATCAGTTCGAAGCGCTTGCCCAGCTGGGTCCGGCAGGCGACCCGGGTGCCCGGGACGACCGTGGCCTTCATCTCGTCCTCGAAGTCCCCGACCTCCTCCTTGTAGCTGAGGTAGTGGACGAAGAACTCGGCCGTGACGTCGGTCATGTCGTTGTCCACGAGGAAGCGGCCGGCATTCGCCGTCACGCCCATCAGGCCGAGGTCCCACTCCTCATCCTCGAACTCCTGCCAGGAACCGCTGCCCATCAGGAAGCCCAGCTGGTAGATCCAGCCGTTGTCGCGCGCGAAGCGGGCCGTCAGGTCGAAATTCATCATGCTGGACTCGTCCTCGGCGTCGGTGTCGCCCCAGGTCGCGCTCTCGTTGAAGACGCTCGCCGCCAGGTCGAAACCGTCCCCGTTGCCCCAGGTCACCTGGGCCCCGAACGCGCTGGACTTGTTGTTGAACTCGTCGTCCGGGTCCTCGGCCTTGTAGCCCGCGTCGGAGTAGAGCAGGCCGAGCGAGAAGGCGCCGCCGCCGCTGAGGTTGCGGGCCCAGGCCAGGTTCACCATCTGGCCTTCGAGGTACGCGCTGTACCCGGAGACGCGTTCGAACAGGAAGCCGGGGCTCAGGAACGGCCTCTCGAGCGTGCCGCCCCAGAGGAAGTTCGAGTTCTGGCCGCCGAGGTCGAACTGGCGCACCCGGAACAGCAGGTGGCTGTTCTCGCTGTACTGCCAGTGCAGCGTGCCCTGGCCCCGCCCGCTACCCAGCTTGTCCGGCCCGTAGTAGCCCTCGTCGCCGACGCTGAGCTCGACGAAGTCATCGTGGTTGACGATCCAGTGCGTCCAGGAATTGAACTGTGCCGTGGTCTCCATGAGCGTCGAACCGCCCATCGCGGAATGCGAGGTCTCGCCGGGCAGGCCGGCGACGGCCTGGCCGCCGAAACCGACGATCAGCAAGGCCAGAAAGACACGAACGGCGACTGACTTCAACATGATAAGACCCTCCTAGTCTGGTCACGGTCGTTGTGCAGCGTCGCGTTGGCCGACACTGACGCGATCCCGGCGGACCGTCCACGGTCCTCGGGAATCCGTTTGGCGCCCGGAAGCCTAGCAACGGCTCCCCGGGCTGGCAAGCAAATGATCGCAACAATCGGCAATGATTATTGGTTCTTGGCAAGCCCCCCGGCGCCGCCGGGGACCTCTGCCAAAAACGGTCGTTCCCGGTCCTGGCTACCACTTTACCGTCGTTCCGAAGGAGAAACCGGACACGGTCGCGCCGGGATCGGCCGCAGCGGACGGGTCGGTCGGGGCACCGAAGCCGTTGTTGTCGCCAAGGCCCCAGGTGCCGTTGTCCTCGTTCATGATGCCCGCGTACTGCAGGTAGAACTGGACGTTCTTGACGTAGTTGTAGTCGATGCCGAGGGCCAGCAGGCTGCAGCCCCCGTCGGGGCCGGCGATCTCCTCGGTGTCGGGGTTCAACACGTGGTAGCCGCCCTTGAGGTCGAACTTCTCGCTGGCGTGGAACACCAGTTCGCCGCCCAGGGTGGTCGACTTCCAGTCCTCGATTCCGTCGTAGTCGGTCAGCATCTGGTAGATGAGGGCCACCCCGAACTTCCCGGTGTCGTACTTGCCGGCGAAGCGCAGGCGGCTCTCGGCATTCTCTCCGTTGACGTAGACATCATCGTCCGGATCATCGGTCTCCTGGTCGTCCACGAAGTCGAACATGCCCTTGGACAGCGTCTCGTAGGCAACACCCAGGAAGAAGGCGTCCGTGGCGTAATGGGCCATGCCGGCGAACGAGGTGGCCTGGTTGTCGGCCATCGCGTCGTTCTGATCGAACTCGTAGCCCAACTGGAAGCCGAAGCCGCTCAGGTCCGGCGACAAGTACATGAGGTAGTCGGATCTCCGGTTGTCGGTGTGCATCATCACCTGCCGGTTGTCGCCGACCGAGTCGTTGAAGTAGGTGGTCCTGCGGCCCAGGATGTAGTACGGGCTCTCGTGGATGCCCCACTGCGCCGTGCCCCAGGTGCCCTTCAGGCCCAGGAAGGAGCTGCGGCCGGCCAGCGTGCCGCCTCTCTGGGCGATATTCAAGCTGTTCTCGAACTGCCAGATGAAGGTGAGATTCTCGTTCAGCTCCTGGTCGCCCTTGAAGCCGAAGCGCGAGGTGTTGCTGCTGAGGCCGAGTTGGCTGTCTTCGCTGTCGTTCATCAGATTGATCGACGTGTGGAGCTTGCCGTAGAACGACCAGTCCATGCCGCCGGCCATGGCAGGCGTCGCCCCGAGCGCGAACGCCAGGACCGTCAGCGGGGTGACCATCTTCATCATCGGTTTGGACCTCCTTGAATCCCACCCGGGTTGTTCCCCGTCACCCCGTGCGGCGGCAATCCTCCCTGATCAGCGCCGCTCCGGCTAGGCCCCGCTGCAGCCAAGGCCGGCACTGAACAGAAGCCACCGACGGCCGGCCTCCGTTCAGGGAGGTCGGCGCCGGTCGGATTCTTCCTAGACAGCGCCAGTCTGCATCTGCCCTCGTCCGGCGGCGCCGGGCTCCTTGCGGGACGCGCCGGTGGCCGGAACAGGTCGGGGCCGTGTCCAGGCACGGCCTGTGCCCGGAGCGATTCTCAGGCAAGGGACGAACATGTCAACATGTTCTTTGCGATCTCCATCCAGGAGATCCACCCTCGGGGCTGTGTACGGGCCGGCCAATGATCGACGGCGGCCCGGCCCGGCGCAAAGGAATTCCGGCGCAGGAAGGCCTGCCGCCGCGGGGCGGTTGCGGGTGCGCCCGGAATCTCCTTGCATATCCCGGCCGCCCGGCGATCCTCCGTGCAGCGAAATCCGGGAGGAACCAGCATCTCTCATGCCAGCGATGGCGCAGATTTCGAGGGTTTGCCGATGCCATCCATCAACAAAAACGACATTCGCGGGGAAATCCTGATGAAACGTGGTCTGCGCGGCGCCTGGCCGTCGACCGGCGGCGGGCCCGGCCTCGTGCTGGTCCTGGTCCTGATCGGCCTGTCGTGCGGATTCGCCGCGGTGGCCAGGGCCGGCGGCCTGCCCCCGACCCCCTGGGCGGCATCCGGCGGCCTGCGCACCCCCCGCTACGCCGAGACCGTGGCCTGGTGCGAGGCCCTGGCCGCCGTCAGCGACCAGGTGCAGCTGTCCAGCTTCGGCACCAGCGGCCAGGGCCGCCCCCTGCCCCTGGTGGTGTGGGACCGCCAGGGCCGCTTCACCCCCGGCCGGCGGGACGGGCAGGCCGTCGTGCTGTTGCAGGCCTGCATCCACGCCGGCGAGAGCTGCGGCAAGGACGCGGGCATGGAGCTGCTGCGCGACCTGGTCGAGGGCCGCTTCGCCACCGACCACGGAACCGCCCTGGACAGCGTCACCATCCTGTTCATCCCCATCTTCAACGCCGACGGCCACGAGCGCTTCGGTCCCTGGGGGCGCATCAACCAGAACGGACCGTTGGAGATGGGCTGGCGCACGAACGCCGCCAACCTGAACCTGAACCGTGACTACGTGAAGGCCGACACGCCCGAACTGCGCGCCTGGCTGGGGCTGTGGCGCACCTGGCGGCCGGACTTCTTCATCGACACCCACAGCACCGACGGCGCCGACTACCAGTACGCCGTGACCTACAGCCTGGACCCCTACCTGGGCGGGGACCCGGACCTGACCGCCTGGATCGCCCGCTACGAGGGGGCGATGAAGGATCAGCTGGCCGCCGACGGTTGGCCCCTGTTCCCGTACGTCACGTTCCGCCGCTGGCACGACCCCCGCAGCGGCCTGCGCACCTGGGCGGCCACACCCCGCTACAGCCAGGGCTACGCCGCGGTGCGCAACCGCCCGGGGCTGCTGATCGAGGCCCACATGCTGAAGGACTACCCCACCCGGGTCGAGGCGACCGGGGCCCTCGTCGGCCGCACCTTGGCCTGGGTCGACGCCCACGCCGGTGAACTGACGGCCCTGAACACGGCGGCGGACGCCCGCGCGGCGAGCCCCGCCTTCCGCGCGGCGCCGTTTCCCTTGCGCTACCGCGCCGCCCCCGACTCGGTGCAGGTCGACTTCCTGGGCGTGGCCTACGAGGAACGCATCAGCGCGGTCACCGGGGGCGCCCACGTCGCCTTCGGCGATCGCCCCGAGACCTGGCGCCTGTGGTCGTGGCCCGACCTGGAGCCGGCGGCCACCGCGCGCCTGCCGGAGGCCTACCTGGTGCCGCCGGAGTGGACCGAGGTGATCGATCGCCTGGACTGGCACGGGGTGGCGTACCGCCGGCTGGCCGAACCGGTGGCACTGGAGGTCCGCACCTGGCGGCTGGACGATCCCAGGTGGCAGGAGCGGCCCTACGAGGGCCGCCACCCGGTGAGCTTCACCGCCGTGCCGCTCGTCGAGACCCGCCTGTGGCCCGCCGGCACCGTGGTGGTGGACCTGGCCCAGCCCGCCGCCCCGCTCGTGGCGCACCTGCTGGAGCCCGAGGCGCCGGACGCCCTGGTCCAGTGGGGTTTCTTCGACCCGGTCTTCACCCGCACCGAGTACGTGGAGAGCTACGTCATCGAGGCCATGATCCCGCAGCTGCTGGCCGACAACCCCGGCTGGGCGGCCGAGCTGGAGGCCCGCAAGGCCGCCGACCCGGCCTTCGCCGCCGACCCCGGGGCCATCCGCCACTGGTTCTACGCGCGGACGCCGTGGTACGATGGCCGCGCCGGGATCTACCCGGTCGCCTGCCTCGACGGGCGGGGGGTGGTCGACGGGTTGCCGCTGCGGTGAGGGTCGGGAACGTCCTCGGCCCGCCTGGCGGCGGGCCTGCGGAATGTTCCCGACCCTCACCGCAGCGGCAACCCGACGGCGCACCCTCCGCGCCACGAAAGAGGCTTGCCCGCACGTGCGCCCCTCCTGACACCCCGGAAGGCTCGACCCGGGGCTGGCAGCGGAGCCTGCCCTGGGTGTGGATGTGCAGAGGCCCCGGGCGGCGCATCGCGAAGCGCTAAGCCACCCGGGGCCTCTGCACATCCACACCCAGGGCACGCGCCGAAGCTGCTAGCCCCGGGTCAGCTTCCGGTACTTGATGCGATGCGGCTGGTCCGCATCCACCCCCAGCCGCTCCCGCTTGTCCGCCTCGTAGTCCGAGTAGTTGCCCTCGTACCAGCGCGCCTGGCTGTCGCCCTCGAAGGCCAGGGTGTGGGTGCAGATGCGGTCCAGGAACCAGCGGTCGTGGCTGACCACCACCAGGCAGCCGCCGAAGTCCACCAGGGCGTCCTCCAGGGCGCGCAGGGTGTCGACGTCCAGGTCGTTGGTCGGCTCGTCCAGCAGGATCAGGTTGGCGCCGCTCTTGAGCAGGCGGGCCAGGTGCACGCGGTTGCGCTCGCCGCCCGAGAGGGTGCCCACCTTCCGCTGCTGGTCCGACCCCTTGAAGTTGAAGCCCGAGCAGTAGGCGCGGCTGTTGACCATGACCCCGCCCAGGTCCAGCTCCTCGGCGCCGCCGGAGATGTTCTCGTAGACGGTCGCGTTGGCGTCCAGGTCGTCCCGGGACTGGTCCACGTAGGCGATCTGCACCGTCTCGCCGATGGTGAGCTTGCCGCCGTCGGGCTGCTCCTGGCCGGTGATCAGCCGCAGCAGGGTGGTCTTGCCGGCGCCGTTGGGGCCCACCACGCCCACGATGCCGCCCTTGGGCAGGTGGAAATGCAGGTCGTCGAACAGCAGCTTCTCGCCGTAGGCCTTCTTCAGGTGCTCGGCCTTGACCACCACGTCGCCCAGGCGCGGGCCGGCCGGGATGCGGATCTGGGCGGTCGAGCCGCGCAGCTCCCGCTCCTGGCTGACCAGCTGCTCGTACTGGGACAGGCGGGCCTTGCTCTTCTTCTGGCGGGCCTTGGGCGCGGCGCGCACCCACTCCAGCTCGCGCTCGATGGTCTTGAGGCGGCGCTCGTCCTTCTTCTGCTCCTCCATCAGCTTCTTCTGCTTCTGCTCCAGCCAGGAGGAGTAGTTGCCCTCCCAGGGGATGCCGTAGCCCTGGTCCAGTTCGAGGATCCAGCCGGTGACGTTGTCCAGGAAGTAGCGGTCGTGGGTGACGATCACCACCGTGCCCTCGTATTCGCGCAGGTGGCGCTCCAGCCAGGCCACCGACTCGGCGTCCAAGTGGTTGGTCGGCTCGTCCAGCAGCAGCAGGTCCGGCTTCTCCAGCAGCAGGCGGCACAGGGCCACGCGGCGCTTCTCGCCGCCGGAGAGGGTGGCCACGTCCTGGTCGCCCGGGGGGCAGCGCAGGGCGTCCATGGCGATCTCCAGGTGGCGGTCCAGGTCCCAGCCTTCGGCCGCGTCGATCTCGGTCTGGAGGTTGCCCATCTCCTCCATCAGCTTGTTCATGGCGTCGTCGTCCATGGGCTCGCACATCTCGACGGTGATGGCGTTGAAGCGGTCCAGCTTGGCCTTCAGCGGGGCGACCGCCTTCTCGATGTTGCCGCGCACGTCCAGGGACGGGTCCAGCTGCGGCTCCTGGGGCAGGTAGCCGCGGCGGATCGAGGGATCGGGGAAGGCCTCGCCGATGAAGTCGTCGTCCACGCCGGCCATGATCTTCAGGAGCGTCGACTTGCCGGCGCCGTTCAGTCCGATGACGCCGATCTTGGCGCCCGGGAAGAACGACAGCCAGATGCCGCGCAGGATCTCGCGGCCGGGGGGAACGACCTTCTTCAGGCCCTTCATGGTGAAGATGTACTGCTGAGCCATGGGAAACCTTTCCTGGGGGGCACCGCAACCTGCGGTTCAAGTCTCGCGTCCGGGGCCCTATGATCATCCCGAAGGGGCGGGTCGGCAACCCGTATTGGTCCGGAATTGGTCCGGAATCTGGTCCGGCTTCCCCCGGCGGCGAATACCGCGGCCCCGTGCGGGGTACCGGACGCACCCCGACCGGACCCGTGAACGAAAGAGGAAGAGCATGGCCTCAGGCGCGCGCAAGTGGCTCGTCGGCTGCGGCATCGGCTGCGGTTTCATGATCCTGGCGGCGGGCGGTCTCGGCACCTGCGGGTACGTCGGGGTGCAGAAGATCAAGGACCGGGCCGAGCGCCTGGAACGGGGCTACGAGGCCCTGGAGGCCGAGTACGGCCGACCCGAGGATTACGTGCCCCCGGCCGACGGCGTGGTGGCGGTCGGGCGGATGGAGGCCTTCCTGGCGGTGCGCACCGCCCTGGCCCCGTCCCGGGACGAGCTGGCCGGCGTGCTCGTCGAGCTGGACAGCGGCACCGCGGGGGTGGGCGGCGTGCTGAAGAAGATCGGCGCGGGCGTGTCCATCGTGCCCCGCCTGTTCGACTTCATCGACGAACGCAACGCGGCGCTCACGGCCGAAGGCATGGGCGTGGGCGAGTACCTCTACATCTACGGGCTGGCCTACTACGCCTGGCTGGGCAAGGACCCGGCCGACGGCCCGTCGTTCACCATCGGCGACCACGAGCAGGACAGCGACGGGGACGGCGTCTCCTTCCGCTGGGGCGGCGACAAGGGCGGCAGCGACGACCCCGAGGAGGTCCGCCGGGAGCGCACCCGCCAGATCCGCCGCTACCTGAACCGCATCCAGGTGCGCATGCTGGCCAACCAGCTGGACGAGGCGCGGTCCCGCGCGCTGGACGAGGCCTCGCTGGCGCTCCTGGAAGCCGAGCGTGCCGCCATGGACGCGGATGCGGCGCGCCTGCTTTGGCAGGATGGGCCGCCCGCGGCGGTCAGCGCCGGGCTCGAGCCGTTCCGGGGGCGGCTGGAGGAGGCCTATTCGCCGGTGATGAACGTGGTGGAGGTGGGGCTGGTCGAGCATGACTGACGGATGGCGCGGGCCTGTGGCCATCTTCGTGGTCCTGGCGCTGGCCGCCGCCGCGGCCCGGGCCGCGGACGTTGCGGACCGGGCAGCCGAACCAGGCGCCCGGATCGTCGTCGGCTACCTGGACGCCCTGCGGGCCGGCGATTGGGCCGGCGCGCGGACGTTCTGGCGCCCGGTCGACCTGGAGCGCGCCGCGCGCCTGGGGATCCGCTACCGGGACCTGCCCTTGAAGGTCGACGGCTACTCGGGGTTGGGGGGAGTGTTGCCCCCCGCCGGAAACATGTACACCGCGGTTGCGTCCGCCGACGGCGCTTGGCAGTTGGCCTCACCGGTGGGCCTGGCCCTCGAGGATTGCGCCGCCCGGGAAGGCGCCGTCGCCACGGGACGGTATGTCCGGGCGGTGACCGGCCCGGGCCAGAGTGGTCGCGAGCCGGCCCTGGCGGCCCTCGACTCCTTCGCGGCCGATGTCCTGGAGCGCCTGCGCGTGCCCGAACCGCGCCGCCGCCGGCTCGAGCACGCGAAGATAGACTACCTCTTCGTAACGCCGGAACTGGTGGAGCAGCTGGCCGGAGCGCCCACGGTGGGCGTGGCCAACCTGCAGCTGGACGTGGTCGT
This sequence comes from Candidatus Krumholzibacteriia bacterium, assembly GCA_014859985.1. GTDB lineage: Bacteria > Krumholzibacteriota > Krumholzibacteriia > LZORAL124-64-63 > LZORAL124-64-63 > JACZKN01. The sequence continues at coordinate 15,065 of JACZKN010000136.1, forward strand.
CACCCACCACCCCTGCCACCTGCATGAGCTGGCTCACATCCTCGTGAATTACTGGCTGGAGGACCTGCCGCTCTACACCCTGCCCGTCCTGCAGGAGGGCGTGGCGGTGCACCTGGGCGGGAGATGGGGGCGCGGGCCGGGCTTCCTCGCCCCGGTGGGGCAGTACTTCCTCGAAACGGGGTTCGTCGCGGCAGCCGATCTCCTGGCGCGGAGCGATTTCCACGCCCAGGGTGCCGACCTCGCCTATCCGGCTGCCGGCGTGGTGGCCGGCTGGGTGCTCGATGGGGTCGGGCCTGCGGCCTTGGCCGGGGTCTACCGGCAGCTGTCCGGAACGGCGGCCGCGGTGGACGCCCTGACGACTGAGCGCGCGGCGGCCGCCCTGGCCCAGGCCCTCGCCGTGGCGGACACCACGGCGGCCGGGTTCGGCGCCGCCCTGGCCGCATACCTGGACGGCTTGCCTGGCAATCCGTTGCGCCCTGCCTGGGCGGTCCCGGCGAGCCCGGCCTTGCGGCACCTTGCGGCCGACGGCCTGGACCTGGACTTGTGGCGGGAGGACGGCCACTGGCTCGTGGCGGTCACGGCACCGAAGGGGCGCGAACCCGTGGGGTCGCTCGTGGTACCGGGCGGCGCGGCGGCGCCGAGCGGCCTTTTCGCCGAGCACTTCCCCGACGACCCGGGACCGACCGCGGCCGCGGCTTTGCGCTTCTCGCCCGCCGAGGCCGGCTGGTACGACTACGGCCGGGACATGCTGCTGGCCAAGCACATCGCCTCGTTCTGGCCCGAACCGCCCTGCTACGACCCCCGGACGCGCACGCTGCAGCTCGTGTGGCCGGATTCGCTGGTGGCGTGGGACCTCGCCGGCGGACCCCTCGAGCTGCGGCCGGCGGGCGACCGCTGAGCGGCATCGCTATCCTGGCAGGGACACGCCCCGCACCGCGAACCCGAGCCAGGAGCGCGACGATGCACCCGACCCGTCTGCTGCCGCCGATCGTCCTCGTCGCCGCCTTCGGCTGTGCCTCGGACGACTCGTCCTCGGCCCCGCCGCCCCCGGACGACAGCGTCCTGGGCGTCGAGGTGGTGCTTTCGGGCCTGGCCAGCCCCCTGCGCCTGGACGCGCCCCGCGGCGACCCGCGCCTGTTCGTCGTGGAGCAGGGCGGCCTGATCCGCGTCTTCGACCGGGACGGCACCGACCGGGGCGTCTTCCTGGACCTGACCGCCGCCACCCTGGCCGGCGGCGAACGCGGCCTGTTGGGCCTGGCCTTCGCCCCGGACTACGCCTCCAGCGGCCGCTTCTACGTCAACTACACCGACCGGTCCGGCGACACCCGCATCGTGCGCTTCGTCGTCAGCACGGCCGACCCCGACCGGGCCGACCCCGCGAGCGCCGAGGAGATCCTCGGCATCGACCAGCCCTACGGCAACCACAACGGCGGCATGCTGGCCTTCGGGCCGGACGGGATGCTGTACGTGGGGATGGGCGACGGCGGTTCCGGAGGCGACCCCCAGAACCGGGCCCAGGACCTGTCCAGCCTGCTGGGCAAGCTGCTGCGCCTGGACGTCTCGGGCGCCACGGGCTATGCCGTGCCCGCGGACAACCCCTTCGTTGGCGGAAGCCCCCGCGGCGAGATCTGGGCGCTGGGCCTGCGCAACCCCTGGGTCTTCTCCTTCGACCGGACGACCGGCGACCTGTGGATCGCCGACGTGGGGCAGGGGGAGCTGGAGGAGATCGACTTCGCGCCCGCGGACGACCCGGGCGGCCGCAACTACGGCTGGCGGCTGATGGAAGGGACGGCCTGCTACAATCCGAGCTCGGGCTGCGAGCCCGACACCCTCGTGCTGCCCGTGCACGAGTACGGCCACGGCGGCACGCCCTTCCGCTGTTCCGTCTCGGGCGGCTACGTGTACCGGGGGACGGACGCGCCGCAGTTGGAGGGCCGCTACCTCTTCGCCGACTACTGCAGCGGGCAGATCTGGGCCCTGGACCCGGCACCGGCGGGCACGCCGCCGGCGGTCGCGGAGGTGACCGGCCTGCTGCAGCCCCCGGGCGGGTGGCAGGCCATCGCCGGCTTCGGTCAGGATGCGGCCGGGGAGCTCTACGTGCTGGACATCGGGGCGGGCGTCGTGGCGCGCATCGTGGCCCGCGCCGCCGGCGACTGAAGGAGGACGACGTGAACATCGCCTTGAGCAGGGCCGCCATCGTCGGCGCCACCGGACCGACCGGACGCCACCTGGCCCGCGAACTGCAGCAGCGGGGCGTCGCAGTGCGCGCCGTGTCCCGCGCCACGGCGAACCTGGACCGCTGCTTCCCCGACCCGGCCGTCGAGTGCGTCGCCGCCGACGCCCTGGACGCGGCCGCCGTGGCCCGCGCCGTCGCCGGCTGCGACCTGGTGGTCGACTGCATCGGCCTGCCGCCGGACCGCATGGCCGACCACGCGGCCACCGCGCGCATCGTCGCCGCCGCGGCGCAGGAGACGGGAGCGCGCCTGCTGCAGGTCTCCAGCTGGTGGGGGTTCATGCCGGTGCGGCGCCTGCCGCTGAACGAGAGCCATCCCCGCGCGGGTGGCAACACCTACGCCCGGGCCCGGCGGGCCGCCGAGGACGTGATGCTGGCGGCCGGGGCGGCGGTGATCCACCTGCCGGACTTCTTCGGGCCCCACGTCCACACCAGCACCCTGCAGATGCCCCTGCGCGAGGCCGCGGCGGGCAAGACGATGAACTGGATCGGCGCGGCGGACACGGAGCGCGAGTACGCCTTCGTCCCGGACGCGATGGCCATGGCGGCGGACCTGGCCCTGCGCGCCGAGGCCTACGGGCGCTCGTGGGTCTTCCCCGGCTCGGGGCCCCTGGACGCGCGGCGCGCGGCGGAGATCGCCTCGGCCCACCTGGACCGCCGGGTCAAGGTGCGCACGGCGCCCCGCTGGCTGCTGCGGGCGCTGGGCCTGGTGTCGGCGGACCTGCGGGCCTTCGCGCCCGTCCTGGACGACTACCTGCAGCCGATCCGCTACGACGCCGGCCGCCTGGCCGAGCTCCTGGGCCCCCTGCGCACGACGCCCTACGCGGAGGCGATCCCGGCCACCCTCGGCGGCCTTCAGGCCGGGCGCGGTGGTCAGAACGCGACGGCGACCGACCCGACGGCGTAGTGCAGCCAGGCGAAAGCGTAGACCGCGTCCACGTCGGCACCGCCCTCGACGGTGCGGTAGCCGGCGGCCAGGCTCCAGCGGTCGTCCACGTGGTACCGCAGCTTCAGGGCCGCATCCTCGGCCCGGCCGGGTCCGCCGGCCAGGGCGTCCACGTCCAGTTCCAGGGCCCACCGCGGCGAGAGCCGCCAGGTGCCGGCCACGTGCAGCAGCGGCACGAAGCCCACGTCGGTCTTCTCGGCGGCGACGCCCGCCTGTTCCAGGCGGATCTTGGCGTCGCGGACCTTGGCGGTCAAGCCCACCCACCAGGTCCAGCGTTCGCCGGCGTGGAACAGGTAACGATAGCTCAGGCGCCAGGAATTGAACTTGTAGGTGGCGTCGGTGGGCTCGCCCGCGGCGAAACCGGCGCCGGCGAACTCCACCGGCCCATCCAGCGTGCCGGTTCCGGTGACGGTCAGGGGCGCCGCCAGCGCGCGCAGGCCGTGCTTCCGGTCGATGTTCCAGGTGACGTAGAGGCGGCCCGCCTCCCAGGGTCCCTGGCCGATCACGTCCACCAGGGAGACGCGGGTGCCGCTCGCGTCGTTGGGTACCTGCGCGTCGTTGCGGGTCTGCCAGACCGGGCCGCCCTCGAGTTCGAACCGGATCCGCGGCGCCTCGGTCTCGGCACCGTGGACCGGGACCGCCGGGCCGAGCAGCCCCAGCAGCGCGACGATGATTCCTCCGCAGACGTATCCGCCCATGCCCGCCCCTTCCGTTGGTCGTTCCGCGACGCGTCCAGCATACGCCAACCGGAAGCCGGCGACCACCGGCGCGACGTGCGGCTCCGTGTAGGCCGGTGTGTCGGGCGTTGGCGGCACCGGACCTCGTGCCATTAATATGTGCGGGGCAACTGCGGCAGCCGCAGCAGCCATCGAGAGTCCCGGGCCCGTCCCGCCACGGGGCCCCTGACCAACCGGACGAAGGAGCAGCCAACATGCGTCATTCCGCACGGATCGTCTGCGCCCTGCTGATCGCCACCGCGGGCCTTGGGGCCGGCGCCGCCCAGGCCGCCGGCTGGGGTCCCCGCGTCGGCGCCACCATCGACCCCGACCAGATCCACGTGGGGCTGCACGCGGACTTCGGCGACGTCATCGCCGAGCGCGTGCGCTTCCTGCCCAACTTCGAGCTCGGCCTCGGGGACGACCTGACGGTGGCGGCCCTGAACTTCGAGGCTGCGTACCGCTTCCGGGAGAATTGGGACACCTGGTCCCCGTACGCGGGCGGCGGCCTGGGCCTGAACTGGTACTCCTGGGACAACGACTTTCCCGGTCATGACGATTCGGACATGCAAGTGGGGTTGAACCTGCTGGGCGGCATCGAGAAGGGGATCGGGAGCGGCAACCGGTTCTTCCTCGAGCTGAAGCTGGGCCTGGCGGACAGCCCGGACATGAAGGTCACCGTCGGCTGGACCTTCTACTAGGCCGGGTTCACCGCACGGGCCCCCGGCACGCGAAGGTGCGCACGTGGGGCTCACGTCCCGGCAGCCCGGGAAAGTCCAGGGGCGGAGGCAACTCCTGGACCGAACCGAAGCATGCTTCGAGTTGGGCGCGGTAGCGGGCGTGGTCGCCGCCCCGGTGGTTGTTGGCGAACACCGCCGTGCCGTCCGGCGCCAGCAGGCCGGCCACCGCCGCCGCCAGCTGTGGCCATTGCTCCTGCACCGCGAACGCGCCACCGTCCCCGGCCGACGCGAACACCGGCGGATCGCAGACCACCAGGTCCAGTGGACGGTGCTCGGCGGGCCGTTCGCGGCGCCGTCGTTCCTGACGGTCCAGCCAGCGCCGGACGTCCTGGCGGATGAACTTGCCGCGGCCGGTCTCCGTCAGGCCGTTCAGCGCGAAATTCGTCATGCCCGTCTCGAGGCAGGCCTTGGCCGTGTCCACCGAGAACACCACCTCGCAGCCGGCCGCGGCCGCCACCACCGCGAACGAGCAGGTGAAGGCGAACAGGTTGGCCATGCGCGCGCCCGGCGCGAGCAGGGCCACGCGGCGGCGGGTGTCCCGCTGGTCGAGGAACAGGCCGGCGTGCTGGGTGCGGGTCAGGTTCACCTCGTAGCGCAGGCCGTGCTCGGCCACGGCGAAGGCGTCCGGCGGCGGTTCGCCCACCAGGCGCGTCTCGGTGACCAGCCCGTGCCGGTGCGGGTTGCGGCGGTGCAGGCGCAGGACCGCGCCGCGGCAACCCAGGCGGGCGGCCAGGTCGTCCAGCACCGGGCGCAGGGCGGCCGCGGCCGCCTCCGGTTCGCTGTCCTCGGCGAACCAGGCGGCGGCCAGCCACGGTCCGCAGACATCCACGGCGGCCGGCAGTCCGGCGATCTCGTCGCGGTGCACGCAGCGCCAGGCCTCGGCGACCTGGCCGGGCCAGGCGCCGCGGCGCTCCAGGGCGGCGCACAGGGCCAGCCGGGCC
>JACZKN010000137.1 GCA_014859985.1 Candidatus Krumholzibacteriia bacterium
TGCTGGATGCGGGCGGCGACGCCGCCTGGCCGCTGGTCTGGCGGGTGATGGGCTGGGCGTCGCTGGCGATGACGCTGGCCGCGATCTGGTCGGCAATGGCGATCGAGGAACCGGGCGCCGCCCCGGGCAGTGCGCGCTGGCGCATCGCGCCACTGTTCGCGCTGTTGGCTTCCTACAGCATGTTCGCGCTCGGCTACATCGGCTACATGACATTTGCGATCGCCTGGATTCGCGAGCACGGCGGCAGCACCGCGACCGTGATCGCCGTCTGGTTCGTGCTCGGTCTGGCGACGCTGCTCGCGCCCCTGGTCTGGCGCCATCCGACCGAGCGCTGGCTGGGAGGCCGGCCGCTGGCGGCGGTCACGGCCGTGCTGACCGCCGGGGCCGCCCTGCCGCTGATCAGCGCGGGGCCAGCCGTGATGCTGATGTCCGCCGCCCTCTTTGGGCTGGCGATGTTCAGCGCGCCCTCCTCGGTGAGCAGCTTCATCAAGCACGCGCTGCCCAAACCGGCCTGGGGTTCGGCGATGGCGACCTTTACGGTGGTCTTCGCAGCCGGCCAGATCGTGGGGCCGACCGCTACTGGATGGTTGGCCGATCGCTTCGGTTCGCTGATGCCGGGACTGGCGGCGTCGGCGGCGCTGCTCGGCCTGGGCGCCCTGCTCGCCCTGCTCCAGCGCGACCTGCACGCCGAGCGCTTGCCGGGCCGCAACTGAGCGGCAGCGGCCGTTCAGCCGGCCGCGTGATTGTGCCGTTCGACCAACACCGCAAGCGCTAGCGCAAGGGCGATCAGCAGCAGCGTCGCGCCGACCAACACGCTCTCGAAGCCGATCGTCTCGACCAGCACGGCCCCCAGCGCCACCCCTACCGACTGCCCGCCGAACAGGCCGACCGCGAAAGCGGCGATCGCGGTGCCGCGAATCTGCGGGGCCATCTGCGTAGCGAAGACCTGCAAGGTGTTGTGGAGCATGAAGTAGCCCATGCCGGCAAGCGCGCAGAAGAAGGTCTGCGCTGGCCACCACTGGCCGCCGAGCGCGAGCATGCCGAGCGCGAAGAATACCGCCCCGCCCAGGATCAGCCCACGCTGGCCCAGCCGCGCGATTAGCCATGACGATGCGAGCACGTAGCTAAGGCCGCCGAGTCCGAACCCGGCCGCCGCCAGCCCGCACTGCCAGAGCGGCAGCTCGTAGCGCAGGTGGAGCCAGCTGGGGACATAGGCGAAGGCGCCGAACACCAGCAGGCCTTCCAGGGTGACGACCGTCAGGATCACCCTGGCCCAGGGAACGGCGAGCACCGAGCCGAACTGGGCAGCAATCGCTTTGGGCGACGGCAACGGGACCCGCGCCGTCTTAGTGGCTATCACGGCGCCACTGGCGGATTCAGTCGCGTTCTGGACGCGTGTCGCGCGGCGCGCGTCAAGCATCAGGACCAAACCAACTCCGGCCAGCACCACGGCGGGAAAGCCGAAGGTCAGCCGCCAGCCGATCGTGTCGGCCAGCACACCGCCGGCCACCTGGCCGAAGACGACGCCGGAGGTCGAGCCGGTCAAGAAGTGCGCCAGCACCCGCTGGCGTGCGTGATAGGGAACCCCATCGCCAATCCAGGCCAGTGACAGCGGAATCAGCGCCGAGCAGGCGGCGCCGGCGAAGAAACGCAGCGCCACGAGCTGCAGCAGCGTGCCGGCCAGCATGCAGGCGGCCGAAGCGATCGCGGCCACCACGACCGCGTAGCGCACCCAGCGCAGCTTGCCGAAACTGTCGCCCATCGGGCCGTGGACCAGCTGGAACAGCCCGTAGGCAACGGCGAACGCGGTGATCGTCTGCGCCGCCTGGCCGAGTGAGCCGCCCAGCTCGGCGGAGAGCTGGGGCAGCATCGGGTCGCAAAGGCGCACCGAGGCCTGGCTCGCGAACCCGCCAACCGCCAAGGTAATGAGCGTGCGGTTGTGCCCTTGCTCGAGGATTGCGTCAGAGCTCATCGTGGCATCGGTGTGTGACAAATCCCAGGGCAGCCGCCGATCTGCGACTAACACTCAACTTGGCGGATTATGCACGGCGAGGAGCAGGAATATCGGAATCCGTGCCGATTTGACGGTGTTCCCGATAGCAGGACAATGTCCGGATGGCCCGCGAACTATTCAATTTCCAGACCTCTGCTGCAGTCTCGGACTGGCATTCCATCGACGATGTCGTCATGGGCGGGGAATCATCAAGCCGACTGCGCCACGACCCAGCTGGCCACGCCGTTTTTGAGGGCGCTGTTTCTTTGGCTGGCGGTGGCGGTTTCGCCTCGGTGCGCTCCCGCCCGCTGGATCTGGGATTGCCGAACGCGCAGGGCTACCTGCTCAGCGTCTTCGGGGACGGCAAACGTTACAAGATAAATCTGCGCACCGATGATGCTTTCGATGGCGTGAACTATCAGGCATCGTTTGTGGCGCCCGCTGGGCGGTGGACATCGATACGGTTGTCCGTGTCCACATTCATGCCGACTTTTCGGGGCAGAACCTTGACCGATGCACCCCAACTGGACCCGGCAGAAGTCCGGCAAATCGGCCTGATGATTTCGGATCGACAACCTGGTCCATTCGCCTTGGGGGTCAGGACAATCGGTATCGAGTAACCGGTAGCCGAGTCTGGCCGGGAGATCAGGCGCGAGTGAGAGCGCCTATAGGACATATCAATAGAAACAATTGGCACGATAGCAGTCAATCGATTAGATTGATCTCCATCGATCGCCTGTAAACATAGGAAAAAAACCATGTCAGACGCAGCAAAGTGCCCGTTCACGGGTATGCACGGTGCCCGAACATCTGCTGGTGCCCAGTCAAATGATGACTGGTGGCCGAACCGGCTGAACCTCAGGATCCTGCGCCAGCACTCCGCGAAGTCCAGCCCCATGGGCGAGGGTTTCAACTATGCCGAGGAGTTCAAGAAACTAGACCTCGCCGCGCTCAAGAAAGACCTCTATGCGCTGATGACCGACTCGCAGGATTGGTGGCCGGCCGACTGGGGACATTACGGGCCGCTGTTCATCCGCATGGCCTGGCACAGCGCGGGCACCTACCGCGTTTCGGACGGACGCGGCGGTGCCGGCGCCGGCAATCAGCGTTTTGCGCCGATCAACAGCTGGCCTGACAACGGCAACCTCGACAAGGCGCGGCGGCTGCTCTGGCCCATCAAGCAGAAGTACGGCCGGAGGATCTCCTGGGCCGACCTGATGATCCTCGCCGGCAACTGCGCCCTGGAGTCGATGGGGTTCAAGACCTTCGGCTTCGCCGGCGGGCGCGTGGACGTCTGGGAGCCGGAAGAGGACATCTACTGGGGCGCCGAGGCCGAGTGGCTCGGGGACAAGCGCTATGCGGGCGAGCGCGAACTCGAGGATCCCCTGGCCGCCGTGCAGATGGGCCTGATCTACGTGAACCCGGAAGGGCCGAACGGCAACCCGGACCCGGTCGCCTCCGGCCGCGACGTGCGCGAGACCTTCGCGCGCATGGCCATGGACGACGAGGAGACCGTCGCGCTGGTCGCCGGCGGCCATACCTTCGGCAAGTGCCACGGCGCCGGCCCCGCGGCCCACGTGGGGCCCGAGCCCGAGGCCGCCCCGCTGCAGGAGCAGGGCCTCGGCTGGAAGAGCAGCTTCGGCAGCGGCAAGGGCGGCGACACCATCAGCAGCGGCATCGAAGGCGCCTGGAAGCCGAACCCCACGCGGTGGGACATGGGCTACCTGAAGGTGCTCTTCAAGTACGAGTGGGAGCTGGTCAAGAGCCCGGCCGGCGCGCACCAGTGGCTGGCCAAGGACGTGGCCGACGAGGACATGGTGGTCGACGCCCACGACCCGACGAGGAAACATCGGCCGATGATGACCACGGCGGACCTTTCCCTCCGCTACGACCCGCTCTACGAGCCGATCGCGCGGCGCTACCTGCAGAACCCCAAGGAGTTCGCCGACGCCTTCGCCCGGGCCTGGTTCAAGCTCACGCATCGCGACATGGGACCCCGCGCCCGCTACCTCGGCCCGGAAGTGCCCGCCGTCGACCTGATCTGGCAGGACCCGGTGCCCGCCGTCGACCACAAGCTGATCGGCGCGAAGGACATCGCCGCCCTCAAGAAGAGGATCCTCGCCTCGCGGTTGACGATCCCCGAACTGGTCACGACCGCCTGGGCCTCGGCCTCCACGTTCCGCGGTTCGGACCTGCGCGGCGGGGCGAACGGGGCGCGCATCCGCCTGGCGCCGCAGGTGGACTGGGAGGTCAACGAGCCGGCCCGGCTGAAGGCCGTGCTGAAGACCCTCGAGGGGATCCGGAAGGAGTTCAACGCCGCGCAGAAGGGCGGCAGGAAGGTCTCCCTTGCCGACCTGATCGTCCTGGGCGGCTGCGCCGCCGTCGAGCAGGCCGCGCAGGCGGCCGGGCACAAGGTGACGGTCCCGTTCACGCCGGGTCGCACCGACGCGTCGGCGAAGCAGACCGACGTGGCATCGTTCGCCGTGCTCGAACCGGTGGCGGACGGCTTCCGCAACCACCAGAGGAAGAAGTTCGCCGTGTCGGCCGAGGAACTGCTGGTCGACCGAGCGCAGCTGCTGACCCTGACCGCCCCCGAGATGACCGTGCTCGTCGGCGGCCTGCGCGTGCTGAACGCCAACGTCGGCCGGTCCCCTCACGGCGTCCTGACCGGTCGGCCGGAGACCCTCACCAACGACTTCTTCGTCAACCTGCTGGACATGGGCACGGAGTGGCGGCCGACCGCGGCCGACCAGGACGTGTTCGAAGGCCGCGACCGCAGCACCGGCGAAAGGAAGTGGACCGGCACCCGCGTCGACCTCGTCTTCGGCTCGAACTCCCAGCTGCGGGCCCTGGCGGAAGTCTACGCCTGCAGGGACGGCGGGAAGAAGTTCGTGCGCGACTTCGTGGCGGCGTGGCACAAGGTCATGGAGCTCGACCGGTTCGACCTGGCCTGACCGCCGGCCGCGCGCGGCAAGCAGGGGCCCCCGGGGCGAACCCCCGGGGGCCTCGTCGTCCTGCCGGGACCCGGCGCCTAGTCCGCCGCCGGCGGCGCCTGCTCCGTCTCCTTGACCCGCCCCAGGTACTCCGGCAGGTTGATCCCCACGTTCTTCGTCAGCTCGTGCAGCGGGGGCAGGGCGCCCACCATGCCGCTGAGGAACTCGGCCGTCGAGGTCTTCCCGTCGGCCTTGCGTCCGCCTTCCCAGACGGTGATCTGGTCGATCTTCAGGTTGCTGATGGCCTTGACCTGCTCCTCCACCAGGCGGGGCAGCTGCTCGGTGATCAGCAGCAGCGCCGCCAGCTCGGCCCGGTCCTCGGCGGCCTTGACCATGTCCGTGAAGCCGGCGGCCTTGCGGGTGAGGATGGCCTTCAGGCCGTCGGCCTCGGCGGTCATCATGGCCAGCACGCCGTCGGCCTCGCCGCGCTTGGTGCGGCGGATGCGCTCGGCCTCGGCCTCGGCCAGGGTCTCGACCCGGCGCTTCTCGATCTCCGCGGGCACCACGATGTTGGCCACCTGGGTGGCCTCTTCCCGGCGGGCGCGTTCGCGTTCGGCCAGCTCCTCGGCGGTGTAGGCCTCCTTCAGCGCCTGGGCGGCCTGCACCTTCTCGGCGGCGACGGCCTTGCGCGCGGCCTCGGCCTCCCGCTCGCGGCGGTTGGCGTCGGAATTGGCGACGGTGATCTTGGCCGTGTTCTCGCCCTCGACCGCGGCGGCGTGCGCCGCGGCCACCTTGATGCGCTGCTCCCGCTCGGCCTCGGCCTTGCCGATCTCGCCGTCGCGCAGCTGCTCGGCCACCTTCTTCTTCGCCTCGTTGATGGCCCGCGCGGCGGCCTCCTGGCCCAGGGCCTCGATGTAGCCCGACTCGTCGGTGATGTCCTGGATGTTCACGTTGATCAGCCGCAGGCCGACCTTCTGCAGCTCGCTTTCGACGCCCTTGGTGATGTTGTCGATCAGCTGCTCGCGGTCCGCGTTGATGTCCTCGATGGACATGGTGGCGATCACCACGCGCATCTGGCCGAAGATGATGTCCCGGGCCAGGTCCTGCACGTTCTGCATGGACTGGCCCAGCAGGCGCTCGGCCGCGTTCTGCATCACGCCCGGTTCCGTCGAGACGCCCACGGTGAACGTCGACGGCGTGTTGACGCGGATGTTCTGCAGGGACAGGGCGCTCTCCAGCTTGATGTCGATGGGGATCGGGGTCAGGTCCAGGAAGGCATGATCCTGGATCACCGGCCACACGAACGTGGCGCCGCCGTGGATGCACTTGGACGACTGCGCCGGCCCCTTGCCCGAGATCTTGCCGTAGACCACGAGGATCTTGTCGGACGGGCAGCGCTTGTAGCGGGCCGCGAAGCCGATCAGCGTGACGAAGAAGATCATCACGACAGTCGCGACCAGGATCAGGATGCTCAGGTTCTGCAAGGTCATCGCCCCCGGTTGCGGGCGCCCGCGCGCGGACGCCCTAGAGTCCCTCCACCTCGAGGGTGTTCGCGCCCGCCAGGCCCGTCACCCTCACCTTCTCGCCGCTGGCGATGCTCGCCGGGCCGCTGCCCGCGGCCGCCACGGTCGCCAGCCGCCCCTGCACCAGCACCTGGATCTGGCCCGTGCCCTGCCCCGCCGCCGGGATGCGCACGTACACCGTGCCCACCTGGCCGACGGCGTTGCGGTAGTCCAGGGTGCCGCTCTGCCGCAGGGAATACAGCCACCGCATCAGCCAGAAGACCGAGAGCATCAGGATGATGCCCACCCCCACGGCGATCAGCACGGCCGAGGCCATGCCCCGCCCCGCCTGCAGCACGACCACGCCCGTCCAGCCGAAGCCGGCCAGGAAGGCGACCACCGTGCGCGTGGACAGGATGTGCAGGCCCGAACCGTGCTCGACGGCGTCGCCCACGCCGCCGTCGAAGCCGGCGTCGCCGCCGTCGCCGCCGTCGGCGCCGAAGAGCGTCAGCACGAGCTGGACCACCAGGATGAGCGAAGCCAGGATGCCGATGCCGTAGAAGACCTGCAGGCTCGGACCGAGCCCGCCCCACCATTCGTTCATGGGAATCCCCCTCTCGCGGAAACCGACTCCGTTACCCCCGGGGCGGACGGATATTCGGCACGGATCGCCGCCGCGCAACTAGCGGGCGTCCAGGATCGCCACGACGTCCACCCATAAGTGCCAGCCGCTGCGGTCGACCGTGGGCAGGCCCCGGGCCTGGGGCACGGTGGCCTTGTCGTAGCGCACGCCGCCGAAGCGCCGCACCGGCAGGTTCAGCCCCCAGCCCGTGGTCGGTGCGTCGATGCCGCCGGCCGCGTCGGTGTAGTGGCCGCGCCTCAGGAAGAGGACGTTCAGGAACGAGAACTCGTGCCCGCGCGAATCCACGTCCCGCAGGCCCGACTCGTCGTGCTCGTAGACGTAGTCGCTCCCGGTCCAGATGTACCCGGGCTCGATGGTCTGCTCCGCGTAGTTCCAGGTGAACAGGGAGGTCACCGCGTCCCGCACGGCCGGCGGCAGCCCGGCGGTGAGGTCGCCGCCCGGGACGAAGGCGACGCGGGAGGACCAGCCGGAAACGTAGGCCGTCGGCAGGGGATCGGCCTGGTCCGCGTCCACGTGGACGATGAACTCTTCCGTGTCGTTCTGCTTGGCCTTGCCGTAGGCCGCCTCGAGCACCAGCCCAACGGGGGAGTCCGCCAGGTCCGGCACCATGGTGCGCGTGTCCAGGGGGGTGACCCGGGCCACCCAGCCGAGGTCGCGGCTGGAGGCCTCGCCGCTGCCGCCTCCCTGCGGATCCTGGATGCTCGCAGCCGGGGCCAGGTGGTCCTCGAAGCTGCGCCACACCACGCCGCCGGCCAGGTCGAACCAGCGCTCCAGGCTGGTGCCGGCGAACGCGTCCAGGAGTTGGGTCAGACCCGCGCCCACGCCCCAGGCCTGGGACTTCTCCCAGGACTGGAAGGTGCCGGTCGGATTGCCGCTCTCGTCGGTGCCCTGCTGGGTGCCCATGTCCAGGAAGACGTGGTCCAGGGGCGATCGCCCGTACAGGAGCCCGAAGCCGGCGTAGCCCAGGGTCAACTCCTGCTTGTCGATGAAGATGTCGTCGGCCAGGCCGGCCACGAGCTGCGAGTGCATCGTCGAGTACCGCACCCCCGGCCGGAAGGCCAGCAGCGCCGGGTTGGCCCAGAGGTTCGTGTCGCCGCCCCAGACGCCGGCCACGCCGGCGCCCCCCATGCCCTCGGCCCGGGCCGAGACGTTGAAGGTCAGGGCGATGGCCCCCGCCCCCGCGGCCCCGGCCCGGCCGGGGACGACGGCGAGCAGTCCGACGGCAAGCAGCAGGATGAGACGTACGGGCATGGTTGTGCTCCCGGGAACGCGCCGTGGGGAAAGGCGGCCGCGCGGTGGCAGATGAAAGGACATTATCACAGCCCAGGGTGCCGTGGTCAACGGGATTGCCCGCAGGCGCAGACCGGTGGGATCAGCCCCGCAGGCGGGCCCGCAACCGGCCGAGCCAGATGTTCAGCGGGTGGTTGCGGGACAGGAAGGTCAGGACGGGCTGCCGCCGCGGCTCGGCCCGGTCCAGCTGTCCCTGCAGGTAGGGGTCGCCGGCGGCCAGGTCGCGGGCCGTGGCGAAGCACTCGAAGGCCACGCGCCGGCGCTCGGCCTGCAGGTAGACCATGCCCAGGGCGTAACGGGCGATGGCGTCGTTCGGATTGTCGCGGATGATGGACTGGGCCAGCTTCTCGGCCTTGGCGAACTGGCGCGCCCGCGCCGCCACGCACACCGACAGGTAGGCCAGGCAGTGGGGGTGGTCCGGCTTGCGGGCCAGGCCCTGGCGCAGGTACGACTCGGCCTCCCGCACGTCGCCCTTCTCCAGGGCGGCGGCGGCCATGCGCACGATGCTGCGCAGGAAGGCGGCGGCATCGCCGTCCACCTCGAAGGTGCCGGAGCGGGTGAAGTCGTGGGTGTTGTCCTGCGCCTTCCAGGTGGTCTGCGCCATGGTCATCCCCCGTCGTGGCCGCAGGGCGGCGTCCGGCCCCCGCGCGGGGCGGACTTGCGCTTGTATCGGCCGGCGGGCAACCGACTTGAATAATGGGATCCTTAGGGGGAGGCGATGGGGAGCGTGGCCACCTGGGCTTGGAACCTGGCCGCCGGGGGCCACCACGAGGTTCGCGCTGGGGCGGCGGAGGCTCAGGACCTACATTGGCAGGACGATCCCGGACACGACGACGGCACCCCCGCGAGGCCCCGCACCATGCCCATCCTCGTCACCGACTTCGACGGCACCTTCACCCGCCGCGACTTCTTCGACCTGGTCCTCGAGCGCCAAGGCTCGCCGGACGGGCACGAGGCCTGGCGCCGCTACCTGGCCGGCGAGCTGACCCACGTGCAGGGGATCGGCGCGGTGTTCGCCTCCCTGCGCACGGACGAGGCCGGAGCCGACGCCCTTGTGGACGCCCTGGACCCGGCGCCGGGCACGGCGGCGGCGGTCGCGACGCTGCAGGCTGAGGGCTGGGAGGTGGTGATCGCCTCGGCGGGGTGCCGGTGGTACATCGAGCGGCTGCTTGACCGCATGGGCGTGCGGGGGGTGACCGTGCACGCCAGCCCGGGCGTGTTCGCACCGGAGACGGGTCTGGTGATGACGCCGGACCCGGACCGGCCGTTCCACTCGGCGGTGTACGGGATCGACAAGCCCGCGGTGGTGCGCGACGCGCTCGGGCGCGATCCGGTGGTGGCGTACGCGGGGGACAGCAACACCGACCGGGAGGGGGCGCTCATGGTCCCGCCGGGGCGGCGGTTCGCCACCGGGTGGCTGGCCAGGCGGCTGGCCGGCGATGCGGTGGTGCACCGTTCGTTCGTGGCCTGGCCGGAGATTGCGGCGGGGTTGGTTGGGGGCGAGGCGACCTGAGCTTGTTGGCGTACCGCCGGGTTCAGGCTGGTCCGGGAACTGCCTTGAGAAGCCGCTTCATCACCGCATCTCTCGGGGGCCGGATAGGAGGTCTTTTAGGGATTGAGTACACACCGGGTCGAGGCCGGAGCGGCGGGCAATTTGCTTCCCCAAACGACTTTCGGCCGTGCGGCGCGAGGTGGATATCGCCCACCCCCACCCCGTCCCTCAGCGGCCCAGGAAGAGGGCCTTGAGGCTGCCCAGGGACTTCTTCTCAACCGGCACTTTGACCTCGCGGCCACGTAGATCATATACGGTCACTTCAACAGGCCCCGCTTCCAACATCGTGAACCGGTGAGAACTCCCGACGAGCATACCACGCGGTCAGGGCCGGCCGCATCCGGATGATCCGTCCTGGCCCGGCCCTGACCGCGCAGCGGGAGCCGTACCGGGTGCGATGTCCCCGCACCGCTCATGCCAAACCCGATGACATGCCGAACACAACGTCACCAGGTTCTCCGCCTCGTTGCTTCCCCCACGATGCCGCGCCACCACATGATGCACCTCCAGATACCGCCGCCGCTCGCACCCCGGCGCCTGGCAGCGGTGGCGGTCGCGCGCCAGGACCTCGCGCCGCACGCGCGGGGGGATCGTCGTCGTGTTGCGGCCGCCGGGTGTGGCCACGGCCGCGTCGCACTGCAACCGCTCCGCCTCGGCGCGCGCCACGGGCCTGCCGTCCACCTCCATGCGGCCGCACCGCGGGCACAGGTGGGCGTGGATCTGGACCGGCGGGCGCACGGCCCCCCGGGGGGCACTCGACTCGCAAGCCTCTGTCGGGATTGAGGTTGCAACGTCATCCGTTCCCGCCAGCGCATCCAGGGCGTCCAGCAGAACCTCGACCCGCGCACCGGGCAGGCCGCGCCGCTTGCGCAGCCGCTCCCAGGCCGCCTCCCAGCGCGCGTGCTGCTCGGGCGTGAACACCAGGCCGACGCGCACGGGGACCTCGCGGGCCAGCGCCTCGAGGTGGGCGGCCTCGAGGTCGGCAGCGTCGAGACCGGCGGGGTCGAGGCCGAGTGGGTCG
>JACZKN010000020.1 GCA_014859985.1 Candidatus Krumholzibacteriia bacterium
CCCGCGACGCGGCCCTGCCGGCGGCGGCGCGGTTCGCCGATCCCGCCCAGGTCCGCACCTGGCGCAAGTGGGTCGATGCGACCGTGGCGCGTTCGGCCCGCGAGAAGATCCCCGCCATCGTCGTCTACAAGGAGAAGCGCCTGCTCGTGCTGTACGACCGCGGGCGGGCCGTGGCGGTCTACACCGCGGACATGGGCCGCAACCGCCTGCAGCAGAAGCGCCACGCCGGCGACAAGGCGACGCCCGAGGGCCGCTACCACGTGACCGCCAAGAAGCAGGGCGGCCAGACCCGCTACTACAAGGCCCTGCTGCTGGACTACCCCAACGACGAGGACCGGTCCCGGTTCGCGCGCATCCGCGCCGAAGGCGGCGTGCCCGACGGGGTCGGCCCGGGGCGCCACATCGAGATCCACGGACACGGCGGCCGCGAACGGGACTGGACCGACGGCTGCGTCGCCCTGAGCGACCCCGACATGGACACCTTGTTCGCGAAGGTGGCCGTCGGTACGCCCGTGACCATCGTCGGCGGCGACGGGCAGGACGGCGTCTTCTCCTCGCTGTGGCGGGATCATGCCGCGGAGAACGGACGGTGATCGTGCGCCTGCATCCGGCCGCCGTGGCCGCCGCCCTGCTCGTCACCGCCACGGTCGTTGTGGTCGCCGGCAGCGGCTACCGCGAGGCGCCCCTGGTGCCGGCCCCGGCGGCGGCACCCTCGACCGAACAGAAGCGCCTGGAGAAGGCCCTCGGCGCCCGCATCCCGGCCGGTCCCCACATCGTGATCGACCAGACCCACAACCGCCTCGAGGTGCGCCGCGGACGCGAGGTCCTGATCACCGCCGTGTGCTCGGCCGGGTCGGGCATGGTGCTCAGGGAAAACGGCGGCGAGGGGCGGAGCTGGGTCTTCGACACACCGCGCGGCCGCTACGCCGTGCGCACCAAGCTGAAGAACCCCGCGTGGCGCAAACCGGACTGGGCCTTCATCGAGGAAGGCCTGCCCGTGCCCGAGGATCCGGGCGAGCGGATCGAGTACGGGGCGTTGGGGGATTACGCCCTCTACTTCGGCGACGGATTCATGATCCACGGCACCCTTTACGAGCGGCTGCTCGGACGGAGCGTCACCCATGGCTGCATCCGGCTGGGTCGGGACGACCTGGCGGCGGTCTACCGGGCCTGTCCGGTGGGCACGCCCATCTTCATCTTCTGAGCGGCGGCGCGGCGCAGCGGCCGTGGTGCTGGCGCTCCTGGTCCTGGTCGGGGGCGCGTCGTGGGCGGCCTCGGGCGGCGACGATCCCGACGCGGCCCAGGTGAAGCTCGCCCTGGCGCTGGCCCGCACCGACTCGTTCTACCTCGTGCTCGACCTGCGCCGGGCCGAGCTGCACCTGATGCTGGGCGGGGTTCCCCTGCGCACGTTCCCCTACACCGTGGCCGCGGTCGCCAGCCCGCGGGTCGCGTTCACCGCGGGACGGACGCCCAGGGACTGGACCGGCCGCGTCTGGCGGGACGGCGGGATCGCCCCGGCGCCGAGACGCGAACGGGCCGAGATCACGCCGCCGCCCGTGGGGTCGGGCGCCGCGCCGGAGATCGTCGTGCCGCCGCTACCGGGCGACGGACCGCCGCCCCCGGCCCGCTTCCTGGTCCGCTTCGCGGATGGTCTCGAACTGGAGATCCGACGGGAAGGCGACGCCGGGGCGACGGGCCTGCGCGACCGGCTGGGCCTGCTGGCTGACCCGCGGCGGCCACACCTGCGCCTGCGCCTGACGCTGTCCGCGGACCACGCCACCGACCTCTACCGCTGCCTGCCGCCCGGGGTCCTGCTGGTGGTGCTGGGGCGTCCCGCCTGACACCGCGGTCCCGGCCCGGTCCAGCCCCGAAGGTCCGGCCTAGAGCCCCCAGCCGAACTTCGCCGCCAGCACCAGCAGCACCGCCGGCAGCAGGAACCAGGTCAGCGCCAAGGGCAGCGCGCTGCGGGTGTAGGCCGACGGCGCGGTCGCCGGAGCCGTGGTGGCCGGGTTCCCGGCGACGGTCTTCTTCCTGCCGGAAAACAACTTGCGGGGCATCAACGGAGTCGGGCTGGTGATGGTCGCCATGGTGGCACTCTCCGATCCCGACAGGCACGGAAGCCTGCCGGCAACGGCTGGGCGCGTGGGTGCGAGGGGTGCACGTGCAGGTAGACTGGGATCAGGTCTCCGGAGCCCTCGGGCGGAGGACGGCTGTTACTATAATCGCGGCGGCGGCGGCGGGCAAGGGCCGGCCGACCCGTCCGGTCTTGTCCAGTACCCGCCGGCGTGTTATGCCGGAGCATCCCGCCACCGCGCCCCCCCGAAAGGATGCCGCCCGTGAGCGCCGACCGACCCGCCCCTAGCCTGGACAACGTGGTGATCGTCCTGTCCCGGACCACCGAGCCCATGAACATCGGCGCCGCCTGCCGCGCCATGAAGACCATGGGGCTGAGGCACCTGCGCCTGATCGAACCCCTGAACCCCAAGGGGTACAGCGCCCGGGCCCTGGCCCACGGCGCCGAGGACATCCTGGACGCCGCCGAGGTGGTGGGCACCCTGACGGAGGCCGTCGCCGACTGCCTCATGGTCACCGGCACCACCGCCCGGCGGCGGCAGCTGCGCAAGCACGCCCTGCTGACCCCCGCGGAGATGAGCGACCACGTGGCCGACCACGCGCGCGACGGCAAGGTGGCCGTGCTCTTCGGCACCGAGCGCACCGGCCTGACCAACGACGAGGTGGGCATCTGCCGCTTCCTCTCCACCGTCGACACCGCGCCCGAGCAGCCGTCCCTGAACCTGGCCCAGGCGGTGATGCTCTACAGCTGGGAGATCCGGCAGGCCCTGGTCCGCGCCGGCGCCGAGGCCGACTCCCATAACACGCTGCCCGCCCGCGGGCCGGGCGTGCGCCGGCCGGAACTGCGCGTCCGGCACCCCCACCGCGCCACGAAGCTGCCCGTGCAGCGGGAACTGGACGCCATGTACGCGCACCTGGCCGCGGTGATGGACGCGGTGGGCTACAGCGCGCACGAGCGGCACAAGTTCCTGACCTACCTGCGGCAGCTGCACCAGCGGGCCGGCATCGTCAACTGGGAGACCCACATCTACCACATCCTGTGCAAGCGCATCCTCAAGGCCCTGGACCGGCCCAAGTACGACGGCCAGGTGCCCGAGGACCTCTTCGGCGGGGACGAGGCCTGACGCACCGCGGCCCGGGCCGGTCGTTGCCGGTCCGGGCCGCCGCAGGCAGGGGGCCGCTCAGGCGCGGATGCCGCCGATGGCCGCGAACACGGCCGCGTACTCCCGGTCCAGGGCTTCGCGCCACTGGCGGGCGGCTTCGAGGTTGCCGGCGCGGGCCGTCAGTTCGAGGCCCTTGCAGACCATGGCCAGGCGGCCGGCCCCGTAGGTGGCGCAGGCGCCCTTGAGGCTGTGGGCCATCTCGACGATGGTGGGCAGTCCGCCCGCGGCCAGGGCCTGGCCGATACCCTCGTAGAGGGGCGGCGCGTGGGCGAGAAAAAGGTCGCGCAATTCGGCGAGGATCTCGGGCGAGCCGCCGAACTCGCTCATCAGGCGGCTCTCGTCGATGACCGGCACGTCGGGTCCGGGCAGGGTCAGCAGCGTGGTCACGGGCGAACCTCTCTTCGGTCGTGGCGTTCGCGGTCGCGTCGTCGTCGCTCGTCGGGTCTTCGGCCGCGGATTCCGTTCCTTTACCGCCGGTTGCGGGGGCGGGAACCCGGTCGCCCCCGGGGGTGTTGCATCCTGCCGGCGGCCCTGCGGGTGCGCCGGCCGATCCTGTCACTGGTCGCCCCCCGACCGGCCCTGGCTCCAGCTTCCGGGAGACACCGTCATGCCCCTGGTGAACGTCACGCCGCGCACGGTCGCGTGGGCCGCCCTCCTCTGCTGCCTTGTCCTGGCCGCCCTGGCCGCCGCCGAGACCGTCACCCTGCCCGCCGAGGCGCCCGCCCGCCGCACCGTGGCCCTGCAGGAGGTGTGGCGCCTGGGCGGGGACGACGAGAACGATCCGCTGCTGGGCCTGGTCACCGGCGGCGCCGTCGACGACCAGGGGCGGGTCTACCTGGTGGACCGGCAGCTCTCGCAGATCCTGGTGATCGCAGCGGACGGCAGACTGGTCGCCACCCTCGGCCGCGAGGGCG
Source organism: Candidatus Krumholzibacteriia bacterium (assembly GCA_014859985.1). GTDB lineage: Bacteria > Krumholzibacteriota > Krumholzibacteriia > LZORAL124-64-63 > LZORAL124-64-63 > JACZKN01. Next base: position 4,151 of record JACZKN010000020.1, read on the forward strand.
ACGGCCCCGGCGAACTGCGCAGCCCCCACGGCGTCTTCGTCACCGCCACCGGCGTGGGCGTGGTCCAGGGCTTCCCCGCGAAGATCACCTACCTGGCCCCCGACGGCACCCCCGCCGGCGAGGCGCGCCTGGGCGGCGAGGCCAGCGAGGGCGGCTTCCACTTCGTGCGCCGGATCGCCCACGTGCAGGACCTCCTGGTGGGGGCCACCGGCCGCGGCGCCTTCGACATGGACAAGGGCACCAACACCACCACCTCCAGCCTGGGCGTGATGGACATGCAGGGCACGTTCCGGACCACCTTCGCCGAGCACGTCCAGGAGCAGAACTTCCAGCGCTTCGAGTTCGACGAGACGAAGAACTGGGCCGAGCACTCCGCGTGGTGCGTCTCGCCCCAGGGGCTGATCTACTCGGCCGCGGCGCGGGACCGCTGGGCCATCAACGTGCGCGACCTGGCCGGCAACCTGGTGCGGACCTGCGAGCGGCCGTTCACGCCGCGCCGGCGGACCGCGGAGGACAAGGCCGAGGTGGGGTCGGACATGCGCATCATCATGAACGGCCGGCGGGTGGAGCCCGAGATCACGGCCCTGGACACCGACGAGGCCATCGCCGGCCTCGAGGCCGCCGCCGACGGCCGGGTGTTCGTCGTCTCCTCTTGGGACCGCCGGGCGCGCCTGGACAAGGGGACGGCCGGGCGCTACGACGTGCTCTCGCCCGAGGGCCAGCTCGTCGAGCAGCTGACCCTGACCTTCCCGGAGTTCGACCCCGAGCACGACGCGCTGGTCTGGCTGGACGGCACGCGCTTCCTGGTCATCCGCAACTTCGAGGACGCCAACGCCGCCATGGACGGGGGCGACGGCGGGGACGAGGAGGCCGACCTGGGCGACGCCGAGCCCCTGGAGGTGGTGTTGGTGCGGGTGAGCGGGTAGGGGTGTGGACCGGCGGGTAGTGCTGGGCAAGGACCCCCGGGGGCCCTTGATCTCGTTGTGATCATCCGTGAGTGCGGTGGCTATTGAAACTCGCGCCCAGAATTGGGTTCCGGATGGGGATTTGAGTAGGGACAGAACCTGAAGGACTACCGCGGCAAGGTGCGCGGCGGCATCGACACCGCCGAGGAGGCGGACGACCGCGGCACGGCCAACCTGCTGGACCCGGTGCTCGACCACCTGGACAAGGAGATCTGGATGCTGGGGGCGTTCCTGGCCGAATAGTCCGGCCGTTCCCTGCGCATGGGCCGCCCGGTCACCAGGCCGGGCGGCCTTCGTCGTCGCTAGATCAGGTACAGGTCCACCGCCACGACCCCCAGCAGCACCATCCCCACCCACGAGTTGATGGTGAAGAAGGCCTTGTCGATGCGGCGCATGTCGCCGCCCTGGACGATGGCCTGCTCCCAGGCCAGCAGGCCGGCCATGATCGCCACGCCGGCCAGGGAGACCGGTCCCAGGGCCTCGGCCCGCCTGAAGGCCCCCGCCACGCCGGCGACCGCCAGCACGTGGAAGACCCGCGACAGCTGCAGGGCGCGCGCGACCCCCAGCCGCGAGGCCAGGGAGTGCAGCCCCGCCTTGCGGTCGAAATCCACGTCCTGGATGCCGTAGATGGTGTCGAATCCCGCCACCCAGAACATCACGCCCGCGGCCAGCCACAAGGGGAACGGGGCGAACGAACCGGTGGCCGCCAGCCAGGCCCCGACCGGCGCGATGGCCAGGCCCAGGCCCAGCCCCAGGTGCGCCGCCGCCGACACCCGCTTCAGGTACGAGTAGCCCAGCACCACCGCCAAGGCGACCGGGGACAGCTTCAGGCACAGGGGGTTGAGCATCCCCGCGGCCAGCACCAGCAGGCCGGCGCCCAGGATCGTCAGCACCCCGGCGCCCCATGCCGAAACCGTGCCCGCGGGCAGGTGCCGGTCCGCCGTGCGCGGGTTGGCGGCGTCCAGATGGCGGTCCGCCAAGCGGTTGAAGGCCATGGCGGCGCTGCGGGCCCCGACCATGGCCACCAGCACCCACCCCAGCACCCCGAGCGGGGGGCGGCCGTCGGTCGCGGCCAGCAGGCTGATCAGGGCGAACGGCAGGGCGAAGACCGTGTGCTCGAACTTGATGAACGACAGGTAGCGGCCGATCAGGGGCATGGCGCGGCTCCGGGGCTGGCGGGGCTGGCGGGGCTGGTTGACCGGGCCACAGGATCGGCGCCGGACCGCGGCCCGTCAATCGGCGATCGGGCGAGCCCAGCCCCGGGCCTCAAGTCCCGATCTGGTTGTCCGATATCAAGACGTCAGGGAAGGACGCGACGCAACGTCATCCTCAGGAGCCTTCATGCGCACCGTCACGCCATCTCGCCAGCTGTGGTTCGCCGCAACCTTCGCCGCCCTCCTGGCCGGACAGGCCCGCGCCCTCGACCCGGAGCACGGATTCCGGCAGGTGGGCGTGGACGTCTGGTCCTCGCTCGAAGGCCTGCCCCAGAACACGGTCCAGGCGGTCCTGCAGACCGGCGACGGCTACGTGTGGATCGGCACCCAGGCCGGCCTGGTCCGCTTCGACGGCGTGCGTTTCGTCACCCACAACTCCGCCAACACGCCCGAGATCCTCCACGACGACATCCAGGCCCTGGCCGAGACGCCGGACGGCTGGCTGTGGGTGGCGACCTACGGCGGCGGCGTCGTGCGCCTGCGGGGCCGCGACTGCGAGCAGGTGACCGCGAGCGGCCTGCTCGGCACGGCCTCCAACGTGCGCTCGCTGCACGTGGGCCCCGGCGGCCGTCTCTGGATCGGCACCTACAACGAGGGACTCTTCTACTGGGACGGCGAGGCGCTGCACAGCGCGGGCATGCCCGACGGCTGGCGCGAAGCCGGTGTCCACTCCGTCGCCGAGGCCCGCGACGGCACGGTGTGGGTGGCCACCTCCCGCGGGCTGCTCAGGCACGACGGCGGCCTGTGGTCCCAGGTGGCCACGCCCTGCGGCACCGAGCACGAGGTGTCGGCCCTGTACCTGGACCCCGACTCGTCCCTGTGGTTCGGCACGCCCCACGGCCTGGTGGTCCGCCGGGGCAACGAGTTCACCGAGTACGCGCCGCCGGCCGGCCGCGCCTGGGACTACGTGCAGGTGCTGCTGCGCGACCGCCACGGCGTGCTGTGGGTCGGCGCCTACGGGGCCGGCCTGCTGCGGCTGACCGGGGGCGAGATCACCGGCATCGACAAGGACGGCTTCCTGCGCGACGACTCCATCCACGCCCTGTTCGAGGATCGCGACGGCTCGCTCTGGGTCGGCACCACCAACGCCGGCGTCGCCCGCCTGCGCGATACGCCGTTCGTGGCCCTGGACCAGACCGCCGGCCTGCCCACCAACAACGTGCGCGTGATGGAGCGTTCGGCCGACGGCACCCTCTGGGTGGGCATGGACTCGGGCGGCCTGGCCGAGGTGCGCGGCGACGACGTCGTGCGCGTCTACACCGTCGAGGACGGGCTGCCGGGCAACGTCGTGCACGCCCTGCACGCCGCCCGCGACGGCAGCCTCTGGCTGGGCACCGACCGCGGCGTCGGGCACCTCAAGGCCGGCAAGGTCACCACCTACTCCACCGCCGACGGCCTGATCCACGAGAAGGTGCGCGCCATCTGCGAGGACCGCGAAGGGCACATCTGGGTGGGCACCAAGGGCGGCGGCGTGTCGGTGATCACCGACTGCGCCATCGTCAACTACACCACCGACGACGGCCTGCCGGACAACGTCGTGCGCTGGATCGCCAAGGACCGCCACGGCCTGCTGTGGATCATCACCGAGGGCGGGCCCGTGGTCTGGCGGGACGGCCGCCTCGAAGCCGTACCCTCGGACCTGGACATGTCCGAGCTCTTCTCGATGCAGGTGCACGAGGACGAGTCCGGCGTGAAGTGGTTCGCCACCTACGGCAACGGCATCATCCGCTGGGAGAACGGCAAGGCCGTGACCCTGGGCCAGAAGGACGGCCTGTTCACCGACATCATCTACGCCGTGACCGAGGATCGGCTGGGCCGCCTGTGGATGCCCTGCGACAAGGGCGTCTACGGCGTCGAGCGCGCCGACATCGACCGCTACCTGGCCGGCGAGATCGACCGCATCCGCTACGTCCTGTACGGCAGCCAGAACGGCTTCCCGGGCACCGAGTGCAACGGCGGCTCGCAGCCGTCGGTGCTGGCCGACCGCGACGGCCAGATCTGGTTCGCCACCAACGGCGGCGCCATCCAGTTCGACCCGGCCCACGTGCGGCCCGACACGGTGCCGCCGTCGGTGGTGGTCGAGTCGGTGATGGTCGGGCGGGCCGAATACGAGGGCGAGGGCCTCCTGAACATCCCGGCCGGGCGCCGCGACCTGGAGATCGGCTACACGGGCCTGAGCTTCCGCAACCCGCAGGGGGTGCGCTTCCGCTACATCCTCGACGGCTTCGACGACGACTGGGTGGAGGCCGGCGCGCGCCGAACCGCCTACTACACGAACCTGCCCCCCGGCGAGTACACGTTCCACGTCTCGGCGCGCAATGCCGACGGCGTGTGGAGCCGCACGGGCGCCTCGGTGCGCCTACGCATGCTGCCTTTCTTCTACGAGACCATCTGGTTCCGGCTGCTCTGCCTGCTGGCGCTGCTGTTCGTCGTGGCCGGCTCCGTGGCCTGGCGCTACCGCCAGATGCAGAGACGGCAGGTGGAGCTCGAATTCCTGGTCAACGAGAAGACCCGCGAACTGGCCGCCGCCAAGGAGGCGGCCGACGCCGCGAGCAGGGCCAAGAGCGAGTTCCTGGCCAACATGAGCCACGAGATCCGCACGCCCATGAACGCCATCATCGCCATGACCGACCTGGTGCGCGAGACGCCGTTGGCGCCGGACCAGAAGGAGTCGCTGGACATCGTCTCGCTGTCCGCGCAGGGCCTGCTCGAGCTGCTGAACGACATCCTGGACTTCTCGAAGATCGAGGCGGACAGGCTGGAGCTCTCGCCCCACGCCTTCGAGCTGCGCGACCTGCTGGACGACACCATCCGCGGCCTGGCCCTGCGCGCGGAGCAGAAGGGCCTGGACCTGACCGGCCGCGTGGCGCGCGACGTGCCCGACCGGCTGGTCGGGGACTCGCATCGTCTCAAGCAGGTGCTGATCAACCTGATCGGCAACGGCATCAAGTTCACCGACCGGGGCGAGGTCTCGGTCGAGATCACCCAGGCCGGGCGCGCCGAGGACGGCGTCATGCTGCGCCTGACCGTCAGCGACACCGGCGGCGGCATCTCGCCCGACGCGCAGAAACGCATCTTCGAGCCCTTCTCCCAGGCCGACGCCTCGGTCACCCGCAAGCACGGCGGCACCGGGCTGGGCCTGACCATCAGCACCCGCCTGGTGGAACTGTTCGGCGGCGAGATCGGCGTGACCAACAATGTCGACGGAGGCGCAACCTTCCACTTCACGGCTCGCATGCAGGCGGATCCGGCCGCCGCCGAGGGCGGCGAACCGGCGCTGCTGAAGGCCCGCGTGCTGGTGGTCGACAGCAGCTCGCGCCACCGCCACGGCGTGTCGGAGATCCTCGAGACCGTGGGCGCCCGGGTCACCGAGGCCAACAGCTGCAACGTGGGCCTGGCCCTGCTCAAGGACGCTGCCGCCGCCGGCCGTCCCTTCGACTACGTGGTCTGCGAGCACGCGCCGCCGAGCCCGGACGCCCAGCGCCTGGTCTCCTCCCTGAAGGACGAGTCCTTCGCGCCGTCGGCCGTGGTGGTGCTGGCCACCCTCGGCCGCATGTCCGAGGCCAGACGCATCGAAAGCCCGGCGGTGGCCGCCCACCTGGTCAAGCCGGTGAAGCAGAAGGAACTCCTGCGTACCATGCGCGGCCTGGCGCACGGGCGCGCCCAGCAGCTGGCCCAGGAGAAGGGCGAAGCGGTGCCGCAGGGATCCGGCCCGGCGGGCCGTTTGCGGGTGCTCGTGGCCGAGGACAACCGCGTCAACCAGGTGGTCGTGCGGCGCATCCTCGAGCGGCACAACCACGCCGTTACCATCGTCGAGAACGGCCGCGAGGCCCTCGACGCCCTGGCCTCCTCGCGCTTCGACCTGGTGCTGATGGACGTGCAGATGCCGGAGATGGACGGCCTGCAGGCGACCCGCCTGCTGCGGGTCCGCGAGCAGGAGGAGGGCACTGCCCGCATGCCGGTGATCGCGCTGACGGCCCACGCCATGGTGGGCGACCGCGAGCGCTGCCTCGAGTCCGGGGCCGACGAGTACGTGACCAAGCCCATCAATGCCGGGCAGCTGCTGGACACGATGCTCGACCTGATAGAGAAACGGGCGCCGGTGCCGGTCTAGACGGCGCGGCGACCTCAGGCCACGGCGGCCGGGTCCCGGGGGATCCGGCCGCCGGCGCGTTCAGGCCCCGTCGCCCCAGCGCGGCGCCAGGTCCACGGCCACGCCCAGGTGGTCGCAGACCCGCTGCACGACGAAGTCCACGAGGTCCTCGACGGTGCGCGGCCGGTGGTAGAACCCCGGCGCCGCGGGCAGCACCAGGGCACCCAGGGCGCTCAGCCGGGCCAGGTTCTCCAGGTGGTGGGTCGCCATGGGGGTCTCGCGCGGCACCAGGATCAGCGGGCGGCGCTCCTTCAGGCAGACGTCCGCCGCGCGCAGCAGCAGCGTCTCGCTGGTGCCGGCGGCCAGGCGCCCCACCGTGCCCATCGAGCACGGGATCACCACGAACGGGCCCCCGCGGGCCGAGCCGCTGGCCAGGGGCGAGGTGAACTCGCTGCGGCCGAAGACGCGCAACCGACCGGGGCCCGGCTCCGCGAGCCGGGCCTGCACCGCCTCCAGCGTCTCGCCCAGCTCGACCGGCGCCGTCTGCGCCACCGCCGCCGACGCCACCAGGTGCACGTCGCGGCCGGCGGCGAGCAGCACCTCCACCAGCCGCACGCCGTAGGCGATGCCGCTGGCACCGGTCCAGCCGACGCCGACCGCGGGCTGCGGCGCGCTCATGCGGGCCACCGCCCGGCGACCAGGTGGGCGATGCCGAAGGTCTGGCGCCGCACCAGCACGTCCCGGTAGCCGAGGGTACCGAGCAGGTCGGCGAACTCGGCCGGGGTCAGGAACTCGCCCATGCTGCCGGGCAGGTAGCGGTAGGCCGAGCCGTCGCGCCCCACCACGCGCCCCAGCAGGGGAACCGCCCCGTTCAGGGCCACGCGCACGGGGCCGGCCACGCCGCGGCGCTCCCCCTGCCCGCCGGGGTCGCCGCGGAAGAAGTCCAGCACCAGCAGCTGGCCGCCGGGGCGCAGCACGCGGGTGATCTCGGCCAGGCCGCGCCTGACGTCGGCGAAATTGCGCACGCCGAAGCCCACCGTGACCGCGTCGACGCAGCGGTCGCGCAAGGGCAGCGCCATGGCGTCGGCCGCCGCCAGCTGCAGCCGGTCCGCGCCGCGCTTGGCGCGGCTGCCGGCCAGCATCTCGGGGCAGAAGTCCGCCGCGATCCACACCCGGCCGCGCTCCTGGCGTACCGCCTCCAGGGCCAGGTCCCCGGTGCCGGCGCAGAGGTCGAGCACCTCCCAGGCGTCGGCGTCCAGGCGGCGCACCAGTTCGCGGCGCCAGGCCTTGTCGCGGTTGAGGCTCAGGAAGTGGTTCATGAAGTCGTAGACGCCGCTGATGCGGGCGAACATGGAACGCACCTGGCGGCCGTGGGCCGCCGGGTCGGCCACCTGCCAGCTGCCGCGGTCGCGGGAGTGGATGCCGTCCAGGCGGTTCACGCGCGTCCCTGCAGCCGGCCGAGCAGGCCCGCCCACTTGCGGGCCACCTCGTCCTTCACGGCCGGGTCCATGGTCACCAGCTCGGGCCAATCGCGGCCGTAGCCAGCCTCGCCCGGCAGCTTGCGGGTGGCGTCGATGCCCATCTTGCCGCCGTAGCAGGCCAGGTTGGTGGCGTGGTCGAGCTGGTCGACGGGGCCTTCGCTGAAGAACACGTCGCGCGCCGGGTCCATGCTGCCGGTCACCCGCCAGAGCACGTCGTTCAGGTCCTGGGGATCGACGTCCTCGTCCACGACGATCACGTTCTTGGTGAACATGATCTGCCCCGTGCCCCACAGGGCCTGGCAGACCTTGCGGGCGTGTCCGGGGTAGCGCTTGCGGATGGCCACGATCACCAGGTTGTGGAAGCAGGCCGCCACCGGCAGGTGGTAGTCCACCACCTCGGGCAGGGGGATGCGCAGGAGCGGCAGGAACAGGCGCTCGGTGGCCCAGCCCAGCCAGCCGTCCTCCATGGGCGGCTTGCCCACGATGGTGGTCAGGTAGTGGGGGTCGCGGCGGCTGGTGATCGCGGTCACGTGGAAGACGGGGAACTCCTCGGCCAGGGAGTACCAGCCGGTGTGGTCGCCGAAGTCGCCCTCGAGGCGCCGCTCGCCGGGCTCGACGTAGCCCTCGATGACGAAGTCGGCCTCGGCCGGCACCTCCAGGTCGCAGGTCACGGCCTTCGTCATGGTCACCGGCTCGCCGGTCAGGAAACCCGCGAACAGGGCTTCGTCGATATCCGGGGGCAGGGGCGCGGTGGCGGCGTAGGTCAGCGCGGGCGGGCCGCCGAGAGCCACGCAGACGGGCATGCGCTCGCCCCGCTTCTCGTACTCGGCGTGGTGGGCCGCGCCGGTCTTGTGCACCTGCCAGTGCATGCCGGTGGTGGTGCCGTCGAAGACCTGCATGCGGTACATGCCGATGTTGCGGCGGCCGTTCTCCGGATTGCGGGTGATCACCAGGGGCGTGGTGATGTACGGCCCGCCGTCCCGGGGCCAGGTGGTCAGCACGGGCATCAGGTCCAGCAGGCCGGTCTTCTCCAGCTGCCCGCCCCGGACCACCACCTCCTGGCAGGGTCCCTTGGCCACGGTCTTCGGCGTGGCGCCGCCCCACTCCTTCAGCTTGCCCAGCATGCGCACCTTGTCCCACAGGCCGTCCGGCGGCCCCATGGCCAGGGGCTCCTCGATGCGGGCCACGGCCTCCTCGATGCTCTCGGCGCCCAGGGCCCAGGCCATGCGCCGCCGGCTGGCGAAGAGGTTGATGACCAGCGGCACGGGGCGGCCGTCGGGGCCGCGGGCGGCCGCCCCGTGCC
>JACZKN010000138.1 GCA_014859985.1 Candidatus Krumholzibacteriia bacterium
CGGTCGAGGACGTGCTGGCGGAGCGGCTGTTCCCGTCGCTGGTCCGGCTGCCTGGGCGATGGCAGACGTACTACGAACGCGGGGTCGCGACGCGGGGGGCCCGCAACCGGGTCGAGCGGCGGCGGCGCTACGCGGCCTGAACCGGCCAGACAGAGCCCTTGTCAAAGTCACCCGTACGGCAGCGGACACATTCTCCGTGGCACAACTTAGTGGTCGCAGAGGTTCTCGCCCGCCCGCAGCGCACCGGCCAGGTAGTCCGCGACCAGCGCCTCGGGGGACCGCGACGGCGCGCCCACGATCACCTCGATCCCCTGCTGGCTGAACAGGTCCCGGGCCCGCTGCCCCATGCCGCCGGCGATGATCAACGTGGCCCCGTGTCCGGCCAGCCAGCGGGGCAGCAGCCCCGGCTCGTGGGGCGGCGCCCCGACGTCCTCGCGGGCGATGACGGTGCGTTCCGTCGGGTCCACGTTCACCAGCGCGAAGTGCTCGCAGTGGCCGAAATGCAGGGCGAGCTGCCCGCCCGCCAGGGGGATGGCGATCCTCATCGGTGCCTACTCCTCGTTCGGGTTCGCGAAGCCGAGCTGCCGCCAGAGCGCACGGACGTCCTCGGCGCACGCCGTACCGGTTTCCACCACCGTCAATTGCCGCAGCTGGGCCGCGGTCACGCCCGGGTCGTGGCGGATCCTGCCGACCACGCGGGCCCCGGCCGCCGCCGCCGCATCCTCGATCCGCCAGGTCATCTGCGGGTTGATGTCCCACTTGTTGACGCACACGGCCGCCGGGATGTCGAAGTGGCCGGCCAAGGCCAGGACGCGGGCCAGGTCGTGCTCCCCCGCCACGGTCGGCTCGGTCACGACGAGCACCTGCGCCGCCCCGGTCAGGGAGGCGATCACGGGGCAGCCGATGCCCGGAGGCCCGTCGACGATCACCGTCGTCCGCCCCTCGGCGGCCGCCAGGCGCCGCGCCTCCTGCCGCACGAGGGACACGAGCTTGCCCGAGTTCTCCGCCGCGACGCCCAGGCGCGCGTGCACCATGGGACCGGTGCGCGCCCGGGACACCATCCACTCGCCGCAGGTCCGTTCCGGGAAAGCGATGGCCCCGGCGGGGCAGAAGCGCACGCAGACGCCGCAGCCCTCGCAGGCCAGGGGATCGACGACGCAGGCCGCGCCGCCGGCGGGTCCGGCGGTGCGCTCGATCGCGCCGTAGCGGCACAGCCTGAAGCACTCCCCGCAGCCCAGGCAGCGCCCGCCATCGATGACCGCCTCGTGCCCGGCACGGAACCCGTGGCGCGCCTCGACCCGCGGCGACAGCAGCAGGTGCAGGTCGGCCGCGTCGACGTCGCAATCGGCGACTACCGGGCGTTCGGCCAGCACCGCGAGGGCGGCGGCCACGCTGGTCTTGCCGGTGCCGCCCTTGCCGCTGATGACCACCAGCTCCCGGATGCCGGTCCGCCGCGCGCCCCCGGCCGGAGCGGTCTGCACCCGTCGTTCCGGCATCAGGACGTCCCTCCGCGGCGGCCGGCGAACCGGCGCAGGTAGTAGGTGTGGCCCCCGTAACGGGCCTTGGCCAGGTCGCCTTTGGCCACCAGCCCGTCGACGAGGCTCCAGGCCGATCCCGCCTGGGCCAGGAAGCTCTCGACCGCCTGGCGGCGCATGGGATGGACCGCGGTGATGCCCAGCAGGTCGGCAGCCGCGTCACCGGTGGGGGCGAAGGTGTCGCCCTCGTAGGCGATGAGGTATTCCACCTGATCCACCCCCTCGGCCAGCAGGTGGAAGGCCCGGTTCAGGACCGCCGCGTCGGGCCCCGTGACCCCGGCCTCGGCCGGCGGCCGGGTGGGGATGCCCAGGTAGGCCTTGGCGGGCCGCAGCTCCCGCAGATGGTCCGCCACCCCGCGCAGCTGGTCGTCGCCGTCGTTCACGCCCGCCACGAGCATCGTCTCGGTGGCCAGTTCGCCCGCGAAGCCGGCGGCGAACTCCTGCTGCCCCGCCAGGACCCGGTTCAGGGTCAACGACTGCTCGGGACGGTTGACCCGCCGCCACGCCTGCGGCTCGACCGCATCGACCTTCACCGAGACCCAGGCGGCCTCGGCCAGGTCCGTGCGCACGTCCTGCCGCCACAGCAGCGACCCGTTGGTGATCACGCCGATGGGCACGTCCAGGGACCGCAGCAGGGCGATCGTCCGGCCCAGGGCCCGGTCCAGGGTCGGCTCGCCGTCGGGCACGAAGGTCAGGAAGTCGACGTCCAGGCCCGCCGCCCGCGCCGCGTCCAGCTTGCGCCTCACCGCCCGGAACACGTCCTGCGGCGCGTGGAAGTCCTGCCGCTCGCGGCGCAGCCACGCGGTCCGCCCCACCTGGCAGTAGAGGCACGAGTAGGTGCAGGCCTTGGGCGGGATGTTGTTGATGCCCAGGCTGCGCCCCAGGCGGCGGGACGGCACCGGGCCGTACGCCAAATGGTCCCGGTCGGCAGCCTGGCAGGGATCCGCAGCAGCCATGGCTCAGCACCTCTGCGTCGGGGCGAAATGGGTGACCCGTCCGCTCAGCTGCCGGAACAGGGGTTCGTACTCGGGCAGGGCCTCCACCACCAGGCGCCCCCGGGAGCAAGCCTCGGCGATCCGGCGGTCGTCGGGGATCTGCGCCAGGATCGGCAGGCCCTCCCGCCGGCAGAAGGCGTGGACCCGGTCGTCGCCGCTGCCGGCGCGGTTGATGACCACCCCGCAGGGAATCCCCAGCTCGCGGACCAGCGCGACGGCCAGCTCCAGGTCGTGCAGGCCGAAGGGCGTGGGCTCGGTGACCAGGACGACGAGATCGGCGCCCCGCACCGCCGCCACCACCGGGCAGGACGTCCCCGGCGGGGCGTCCACCAAGGTCATCCCCTGCGCGGGCGCGCGGGCGCGGACCGCACGGATCAGCGGCGGCGAGCTGGGCACGCCGACGTCGATCCGGCCCTGCACCAGCGTCACGCCGCCGGCCTCTACCGTGCGGATCTCGCCGATCCGCCGCGGAACCTCGCGGATGGCCTGCCGCGGGCACACCAGGGCGCAGCCGCCGCAGCCGTGGCACAGCTCGGGAAAGACCAGCGGCTTGATGCCGAAGGAGACGATGGCGTGGTAGGCGCAGAAGTCGCTGCAGGCGCCGCAGGCGTCGCACCGCTGCTGGTCCACCTCGGGCACCGGCAGCGTGACGGGCTCCGCCGCGCCGTTCGTCCCCGGCAGGAACAGGTGGTCGTTCGGCTCCTCCACGTCGCAGTCCAGCAGGTGCACGCCCCCGCCCAGCAGCCGCGCCAGGTTCACCGCGACGGTGGTCTTGCCGGTGCCGCCCTTGCCGGATGCGATCGCGACGATCATGAGCCCTCGACGTCCGCCGCCGCGGCCGGCTGCAGCCGCCCGGCGCGGTACAGCTCGAGGGCCTCGCCCACGGTGGCCGCGTCGGTGTTGAACACCGTGACGCCGGCCGCCGCGAGCACGCGGAACGCCTTGGGGCCGCAGTGCCGCGTCACCAGCGCCCCGGCCCCGGCGCGGGCCACCGTCTCGGCGGCCTGGATCCCCGCGCCGTGGGCCGCGGTCAGGCTCTGCTCGTTGCCGATGCTCTGCACGGCGCCGGTCTCCAGGTCGTAGAGCAGGAACCCCGCGGCCCGGCCGAAGCGGTCGTCCAGCGGCGCCGCCAGGTCCGTGCCCGCGGCGGTAAACGCGATCTTCATGCTGCTGTCCTTTCCCTTGGCGTGGGCCGACCGCGGGCCGGCGTTCATGCCCCCGCCGGCGCGGGGCCCTCGTCCTCCAGGCGTCTGCCGATGCGCTCCAACTGGGCCTGCAGGGCCTGGATCTGGGCCTGCAGCGCCGCGAGCTCCTGGCCGGCCGACGCGGCCGGCAGCGCCTGCTGCGCCGGCGCC
>JACZKN010000139.1 GCA_014859985.1 Candidatus Krumholzibacteriia bacterium
CCCACATTTCCCAAGTAAGGCGCTGATTTCGCTGTCCTGACCATTATATTTCCTATATAAAACATGGTGTTGAAGGCTGCGAGGGGCGCGTTTCATGGATCACCCAGAGGGTGCGGGCTTGCAACGGGCAGATCGGGTGGATTTCGACCCTCGCGTGCGGCTGGAATTTCGCGGCACGCAGCTCAGTTCCGACGGCGGCCTTCTGGTGATGCGCGAGCTTGATGACGCGCTCGGGTTGTCCGATTTGGCGTCAGCGGCGCTGCGCGATACTCGCTCTGGCAAGAACACGGTCCATCGGCTCGACGGCCTGTTCCGGCAATCAGTCTTTGGGCGGCTGGCCGGATACGAGGATGTCAACGACGCCAACCGTCTCGCCTGCGATCCGGTCATGCGCCAAGTTGTCGGCGGCAGAGCGGTCGATGCACAAGCGGCCTCGGCATCGCAGATGGGACGGTTCGAGACCGAGACGCTGGCTCTGGCCGGGAACCGTGCCGCGCTGGCCGACCTGAACGGGCAATGGATCGACCGGTTCCATGACCGTAACGGGCTGAAGTACATCGTTCTGGACATGGACAGCTCGGTCAGCCCGACCCATGGCGACCAGGAAGGGTCTGCCTGGAATGGCCATTTCGACTGTAGCTGCTATCACCCCAACTTTCTGTTCAACCAGTTCGGGATGCTGGAACGCTGCGCCCTGCGCCATGGCAACGTCCACAGCGCCGATGGCTGGCGTGATGTTCTCGACCCCGTCATTGCGCGCTACGCGGAGCGCGACCTTGGTGGCAGGTTCTTCCGGGCCGATGCTGCCTACGCGATCCCGGCGATCTATGAGCGATTGGAAGAAGCGCGGTTCTTCTACGCCATCCGGCTGCCCGCAAACGCGGTCCTCAAGGACAAGATCGCGCATCGGCTAACGCGCCCTGTCGGGCGGCCGTCACTGACCAAGGTCAAGCGGTTCTTCGAGGAATTCGAGTATCAGGCGGCGTCCTGGGACAAGGAACGCCGGGTGATCGCCAAGATCGAATGGCATCCGGGCGAACTGTTCCCGCGTGTCGGCTTCATCGTCACCAACCTGCCGATGGAGCCGGACTGGGTGGTGCGGTTCTACAACCAGCGCGGCACCGCCGAGCAGCACATCAAAGAGGGCAAATACGCCTTTCGCTGGACGCGGCTGTCGTGCCGGAAGTTCCGCGACAATGAGGTGCGGCTGCAACTGCACGCCCTGGCGTACAACCTGGCCACCTTCTTGCGCTGCATCGAGCTGCCCGAGGCCATGGCCGACTGGTCGTTGACCAGCCTGCAACTGAAGCTGATCAAGATCGGGGCACGTGTGGTCCGTCACGCCCGCACCATCACCTTCCAGCTGGCCGAGGTCGCTGTCACCGGCACGATGGTACGCGCCATCCTCGCCGCTATCCGCCGATTGCGAGCGCCACCGCTATGCGCATGATCGCGATCCACGCTCAAACTGAACGAAAGCGGCTGGACAGATCTGTCCGCTGCGCTGAAAAACGCCGCCCCTGGGCAAGGAAACAGCGGCTTCGCGGTCTGATCCGTCCAGATCCAGCAGTCTGCGCGACCGCAGGTGCCGCTTGCGGCAGAAAATCCTTGTCTAGCGCTCGGATACAGGCGATCTTCACCTCAAACGACACGCCACTTGGGGAATGCAGGTTAAGATCGCCAAGATCGCCTTCTCGGTCTCGTCCAGAATGCGCGCGGACCAGTAGGGTCGAAACAAGCCAGCCTCGGCCAAACTCAAAATAATGTTCCGCTTGAGGCCACCCCCAAGGACGCAAGCATCGATGATAGCCGCGTATCGGTTCATCGGGCCGCTCAAATCAGGTCGCCCTCCGCGTCCAGCCCCGCAAGTTCGGACAGGGCATTGGATCGGGCCTGGTCGCGTTCGGTCATGTAGGCGAAAAGATCCTCTGCCCGGACACGACGATGGCGACCAACCATTGTGAACGGGATGTCGCCCTTTTCGAGCAACTTGATCAGGAAGGGCCGGGAGACATTCAGCATATCTGCCGCTTCTTGCGTCGTGAGCTCAGCTTCGACCGGGATCATGCGAAACCCGCGGCCAGTTGAAATCAGGCGCAGAATATCCATTTGTGTGTGTTGGTCTGTCTACACTTTTGTATTGCGGACCGAAGGCATTTCTGCAATTCTCCCACCAGCAGCGGTCGAAGGCGCGAGCGGGAGTTGCCGGATCGGGTCGATCATCCGAATCGATCCTGTGTAAGGCTAAATCACGCTCCCGCGCGACTGCGCTAGCAGATGTCGATCTGTCAATATTGCTGGGGTGAATTCCTGACGCTGCTTAGCGTGTGCGCCTCGGCATGGCCACGTATGCAACTATACTCCTCGCCGAAGGCGAAGAGACTTCAAAATGATTGGGAGTTCCAGATGAAGAGTCATGCTCGTGTCGTCGTGATCGGCGGAGGCGTTATCGGTTGTAGCATCCTCTATTACTTGGCCAAGAACGGTTGGACAGACGTGGTGCTGATCGAGCGTATGGACCTCACCGCAGGAACGACCTGGCATGCTGCTGGAAACGTCTCTCTGGTAGACGGCAATCCAGCCGTCAATCAGTTTAATGTGCTCGCTCATAAGCTCTATCGCGAAATGGAGAACGAGACGGGAGAGCATCTCGGTTGGACCCGCACGGGATCAATCCTGATCGCAAAAACAAATGATCTGCTTGAGCGATACGCGAGCCGCACGGAAAGCGCTCGAGCGGCCGGCATTGACTATCACATGATCGGTCCTGACGAGATCAAGAAGCTGCATCCTCTGATGGAACTCGACGGTATTCTCGGCGCAGCCTACATACCAGACGAAGGGGTACTTGATCCGAGTATGACGACCCACGCCTTCGCTCGCGCCGCGCGCGCCAAGGGCGCAGAGATATATCGTCATACCAAAGTTACTGGTCTGACTGAGCAATTGAATGGTGAATGGAAGGTCGGCACTGACAAAGGCGATATCATCACCGAGCACGTGGTGATTGCCGCTGGCTTTTGGTCGCCAGTCATTGCGCGGATGGCCGGCGCACACGTTCCAATCGTGCCGACGGAGCGGCAATATCTTGTCACCGACGAGGTGCCGGAGCTCATGGAGCTTGATCGCAAGGTGCCAATGCTGCGCGATTTCGCAGTTCCGTTCTATGTTCGCCAGGAACGCAATGGTTTGCTCGTTGGCGTGCACGAGCCGCATACACCGTACTGTTTCCTCGACGGAATTCCTGACGACTTTGGTCAAGAGCTCTTTCCGGTAGATCTGGAACGGGGCGCTCATAGTCTCGAATCCGCAATCGCGCGCGTTCCTGCGCTCAGCAGGGTTGGGATTAAGACCGAGGTTTGTGGTCCAACGAGTCGTACCCCGGATTTGCAGGGCCTTATTGGTCCCATTCCCGGACTACGAAACGTTCACATATCGGCGGGATTCGCCAACGGGATTAGCCAGGGAGCCGCACTGGGGCACGTCGCCGCCGAATGGCTGATCGAAGGCAGTCCGAGCATCGACGTCTCTAAGCTGTACGCGAGCCGCTTCGGCAGTTACGCCAACAAGCGGTTTATTCGCGCTATGCTAAGCGAAGCGCATGTGTTTGGAACTGTTGATCTCTCAGGGGAAAGGTTAGCGGGTCGGCCGGCGCGGACGGGCGGGCTTTACGATCGCTTCAAGGCTAAAGGTGCGCATTTCTCAGCCCAGCTCGGGTGGGAAACGCCTATGTGGTTCTCGCGAGGCAATGCGCGTTCAAACGGCGTCGAGGAGGCGCGCGCCGAAGCACTAGATGTGCGCAAAAGCGTCGGCATTCTCGATCTCACGGCGCTTGCGAAGTATGAAGTATCTGGGCCAGCCGCCAGTACCTTTCTTGACCGGCTCTGCGCCCGTCGTCTCCCCGCCGTCGGCAGTATTGTTTCCACCCCCATGCTTAATGAGCGTGGTCAAGTGATGTGCTTCACGACAATCGCGCGGATTGAGCCTGATCGCTTCTATCTGACTGCTGCTCCGCAAGCGGAGCTACACCATTACTCTTGGATGAATGAACAATTGCCGCGGGACGGAAGCGTACGGCTTGAGAATGTCACCGGTCGCTATGGAGCACTGCTATTGTCGGGGCCAAGAGCCCGCGAAGTGCTCGCTAAAGTGTGCGAAGCGGACTTGTCCAATGAAGTTTTCCCTTGGTTGACGGTCTCAGATATCGATATTGCGTACGGTCGCGCACGCGCGTTGCGCTTCAACATGGTCGGCGAGCTTGGATGGGAGCTTCACCACCCTCTCGAATATCAGACCGGTATCTACGAAGCGCTTGCGGCCGCGGGTGAGGAATTCCAAATCGTTGATTTTGGATTCAAGGCTTACGACACGCTGCGGCTCGAGGCCGGATGGCCACTCTGGGGCGCAGACTTCAACTCAAGTCAGACAGCGACTTCAGCTGGTCTCAGCCGCTTCGTCGATCCCGGTAAAGAAGGCTTTATTGGTCGTCGCGCGATCCTTGATACGGCACAACCCGTGCTCTCTCGCCTCGTCCACATATCGTTCGATCTCGATGGATCTCCCCCCGAAACGGGCAGCCTCTTGTTCGACGGCGACGACGTGGTTGGACACGTCCACTCGTCGGCCTATGGGCCATCCATAGGTTCGGGCATCGCGTTCGCTTCCGTAAAGGATGGTTTCGGGAGGGGTGGCAAGACCATCAACTGCTTGGTGCGAGGCAGCAGACTGCCTGTAAACATTCTGGAGCGTGCCCTGCATGATCCAGAGAGCCTACGTGTCAGTAGCTGAAGAGGAGGACATGACGATGCTTCGTCCGGGCAACTTCGTACTGTCGTCGCGTGTCAACGCATGAGTTGGGCCTCGACCTAAGCGCCGTCTGGAGAGTTTTCGTATTGGAACGGGAGGTAGTGTTTGATGAAAGTACTCGTAGCCGTGAAGCGAGTGGTGGATTTCAATGTGAAGGTCCGGGTGAAGCCGGACGGTTCGGGGGTTGAGCTTTCGAATGTGAAGATGGCAATGAACCCGTTTGACGAGATCGCGGTCGAAGAAGCATTGCGCCTGAAGGAGGCCGGCAAGGCGAGCGAGGTGATAATCGTATCGATCGGGCCACAGCAGGCGCAGGAGACGATCCGCACTGCGCTCGCCATGGGCGCCGACCACGGCATCCTGGTAAAGGTCGATGGCACGGTCGAGCCCCTTTCAGTGGCGAAGATTCTCAAGGGTGTTGTCGAGGCCGTGCAACCGGACCTTGTGATCCTGGGCAAGCAGGCAATTGACGACGATTGCAACCAGACCGGACAGATGCTGGCGGCATTGCTTGGCTGGCCACAGGGCACTTTTGCCTCGAAGGTCGCTGTCGAGGACACTGCGTTCCTGGTCACCCGAGAGATCGACGGGGGTTTGCAAACGGTAAGGCTCAATAGGCCGGCAATCATCACAACCGATCTGCGCCTCAACGAGCCACGTCATGCGTCGCTGCCGAACATCATGAAGGCGAAGAAGAAGCCGGTCGATGAGAAGACGCCGGACGATTACGGCGTCGATGTCGCGCCGCGCCTTCAAGTGCTCAAGACTACAGAACCGCCAATAAGGCAGGCGGGGGTAAAGGTTGCAAGCGTCGCCGATCTCCTCGCGAAACTCAAGAACGAAGCCGGAGTCCTCTGATGAGAACGCTTTTGATTGCCGAGCACGACAACACGACGCTCAAAGACGCGACGAATAGGACGCTCACGGCCGCGAAGGCGATGGGCGGCGACGTGCATGTCCTCGTTGCAGGCAAGGGCTGCCGACCGGCGGCTGAAGCGGCCGCCAGGCTCGACGGCGTCGCCAAGGTCCTCTTTGTCGACGATGCCGCTTACCAGCATGGGCTCGCTGAGCCGCTTACCGCGCTCATCTTGTCGCTCGCAGAACCGTATGAAGCGATCATCGCGGCGGCGACCAATTCGGGTAAGAACTTCATGCCCCGCGTCGCGGCGCTCCTTGACGTCATGCAGATCTCCGACATTCTGAAAGTCGAGGGGCCCGACACCTTTGAGCGGACTATCTACGCCGGTAGCGCCATCCAGACAGTGAAGTCGAAGGACAAGAAAAAGGTAGTCACAGTGCGAACTGCCGCATTCCCAGCGACAGGCGAGGGCGGCAATGCCCCAATCGAAGAGGCGAAGGTAGCGAAGGTACCGGCTATCTCGAGCTTTGTCGGCGAGGAGGTTTCCAAGAGCGAGCGGCCGGAACTCGCTGCGGCCAAAATCATCATCTCAGGCGGCCGGGCCATGCAGAGCCGCGAGAACTTTACCAAATATATCGAGCCGGTTGCAGACAAACTCGGCGCGGCTATGGGCGCCTCGCGCGCCGCGGTTGATGCCGGCTATGCACCCAACGACTGGCAGGTTGGCCAGACCGGCAAAGTGGTGGCGCCGGACCTCTACATCGCCGTCGGCATTTCCGGCGCGATCCAGCATCTCGCTGGCATGAAGGACTCCAAGGTCATCGTTGCCATCAACAACGACGAGGAGGCCCCCATCTTCCAAGTCGCCGACTACGGCCTCGTCGCCGATCTCTTCGAGGCCCTCCCTGAGCTGGAGAAGCAACTGATATCCCTGGCAAGCGACTCCGCCAACTGACCCTTC
>JACZKN010000140.1 GCA_014859985.1 Candidatus Krumholzibacteriia bacterium
GGCCGGTGCGGGGCGGCCGCCTGCTGGCGGCCCTGGAACTGGGGCAGCGGGCGGGCGAGGCCCTGCCGCCCTACGGCCCGGCGGTGCGGCGGCCACAGGACTGCCATGCGCTCCTGCGGCGGGAATTTCGCGGTCTTGACAGGGAGCGGTTCCTCGCGCTTTATCTCGATACGAGGCACCGCATCACGGACGTGGAGACGGTCTCGGTGGGTTCGCTGAACGCGTCGCTGGTCCACCCGCGCGAGGTGTTCCGGCCCGCCGTGGCCATGCGCGCCGCGGCCGTGATCGTGGCCCACAACCACCCCTCGGGTTGCGCCGAGCCCAGCGGGGACGACCTCGAGCTGACGGGGCGCCTCGACCGCTGCGGCGAACTGCTGGGCATCGCGCTGCTGGACCACCTCGTGGTCGGGGCCGACGAGATCGTCAGCATCAGGGAATACGGCTGGCCGACGGCATCCGGCGCCTGAGGCGGCCGCCACCTCCGAAAGGACTCGGGACCATGCTCAAGCGCCTGCAGGGGATGTTCACCAACGACATCGCGATCGACCTGGGCACCGCCAACACCCTCGTCTACATCAAGGGCAAGGGCATCGTGCTGAACCAGCCGTCGGTCGTCGCCCTGGACAAGAGCACGGGCAAGGTCTACGCCGTGGGCGCCGAGGCCAAGGCCATGCTCGGCAAGACCCCCGAGGCCATCGCCGCCATCCGCCCCATGAAGGACGGCGTGATCGCGGACTTCGAGGTCACCGAGTACATGCTGCGCGAGTTCATCAAGATCGCGCAGAAGAAGCGCCACTTCATCGCGCCGCGCATCGTGATCTGCGTGCCCTCGGGCATCACCGAGGTGGAGAAGCGGGCCGTCAGGGACAGCGCCAAGCACGCCGGGGCCCGCGAAGTGTTCCTGGTGGCCGAGCCGATGGCCGCGGCCATCGGCGTGGGCCTGCCGGTGGACCAGCCCTCGGGCAACATGATCATCGACATCGGCGGCGGCACCAGCGAGATCGCCGTGATCGCGCTCAACGGCATCGTCTGCGATACCTCGGTGCGGGTGGGCGGCGACGAGCTGGACGAGGCCATCGTCAACTACGTCAAGAAGAACCACAACCTGCTGATCGGCGACCAGACCGCGGAGAACATCAAGAAGACCATCGGCTCGGCCCACAAAACGGGCGACGAGCGCGAGATGGAGGTCAAGGGCCTGTACCAGGTGTCGGGCGTGCCCAAGACCATCAAGATCTCGTCGGTGGAGATCCGCGAGGCCCTGCAGGAGCCGATCCAGTCCATCTGCGACGCGCTCAAGCACGCGCTGGAACAGACGCCCCCCGAACTGGCGGCGGACATCAAGGACCGCGGCATCGTGCTCACGGGCGGCGGCGCGCTGCTGCGGGGCCTGCCCGAACTGCTGCGCGAGCAGACCGACCTGCCCATCAACGTCATGGACGACCCGCTGTTCTGCGTGGTCCTGGGCACCGGCAAGATCCTCGACGACTTCGAGCGCTACCGGCCCGTGATCATGAAGGGCGGGCGGTCATAGCACCATGTCGATGCGCGCGCCGAACCTGGCCCTGGACCGCGAAACAGTCGTGTTCGCGGTCTGCGCGCTCCTGGCGGTGACGCTGCTGGCCCTGCCGCGCGACGCCCGCGTGCTGGTGGCCGACCGCCTGGCCGCCGTGCTGACGGGCCCCTACTGGTCGGTGCGCAACTTCGGCGAGGACGTGGGCAGGGTGCACGAGCGCAACGCCTGGCTCCAGGAGCGGGTGGTGCAGCTCGAACTGCAGGCGGCGGCCGGCGAGCGCATGCAGCGCGACGCCCTGCGCCTGGCCGGACCGGCGCTGGACCCGGGCTACGAGGGCGAACTCGTGCCCTGCCGGGTGGTCATGCGCGAGCGCGGCCGCTTCGCCACCATGATCAAGATCGAGAGCCTGGTGCCCGTGGCCTGGGAACCGTGGCTGCCGGTGATCTCGCAGGCCGGCTACCTCGGGCGGCTGCGCTCGGTCATCAACGACCGCGAGGCCTGGGTCGAGCTGCTGACCGCCCCCGATTTCGCGCTGGGGGTGGAGTTCGAGCGCACGGGCCTGCTGGGCATCCTGCGCCCGCGTGCCGACGCCTTCGTGGTGGAGATGGTGGGGCGCGACGAGGACGTGCTGGCAGGGGACCTGGTGATCACCTCGGGTATCGCCGAGGTCACCCGCCGCGGCGACGACCCCGCCGCCGCCGCGGTGACGCCCCGCGGGTTCCCCGTCGGCACGGTCAGCCGCGTCGACACGCCCACGGACCAGATCTTCAAGGGCATCGAGCTGGAGCCGGCCGCGGACTTCGACTACAACGAGACCGTGTTCGTGGTGGTGCCCCTGGGCGGCGGGAGGGGGCGGCGGTGATCGGCTTCCTGCGCACGACCGTGGTGTGGGTGCTGGTGGCCTTCCTGGGCGAGACCCTGGTCGGCCCCTGGATCGACATCCGGGGGATCTCGCCCGACTTCGCGATCATCGCGCTGGTGCTGCTGGGCCTGGCGGCGGGCGCGGTCCCGGCCACGGTGGGCGGCTTCGTCCTGGGCCTGGTCCAGGACCTGGCCAACCCGACCCTGCTGGGCCTGAACGCCCTCTGCAAGACCGGTCTCGGCTACCTCGTAGGAAGGGCGCGGGGGCGGCTCGTGTACGGCCTGCCGGTGGTGGAGATCCTGGTCCTGGTGCTGGCGGTCGTCGCCCACGACCTCGTCTTCCTGCTGGTGCAGAGCCGGCTGAGCGACGACGCGTTCCTGACGCCCCTGTTCACGCGCACCCTGCCCACGGCCCTTTACACCGGCGTGGCGGGGGTGCCCGTGATCCGGCTGGCCGAGTTCTTCGGCATCCTCGGCCGGGAGGATTGAGGTGGACGGCGGGCGGGATGCCTACCTGCGCAGCAGGGTGCTCCGGGTGGTCGTCGCGGCGGCGCTGTTGATCCTCGTGGTCAACCTCTTCGTGATGACGGTGCCCCAGCACGGCTACTACGAGGGCAAGGCCCTGCGCAACCGCCAGGACCGCTTCCGCGTGCGCGCCCCCCGCGGCCGCATCCTCGACCGCCACGGCACGGTGGTGGCCGACAACAAGTTCATCGCCGACATCACCGTGCCCGGGACGGCCCTGGGCGACGCGGGTCCCGATTCGACCCTCGAGCGCCTGCTCGCCTGGTTCGACCTGCCGCGCCAGGAGACCCTGGACCGCCTGGCGGCGCAGCAGGAGCGCGGGCGCGGCCGGCTGGTGCTGGTGGCCAACGCGGACATGCCCCGGGTGGCGGCGGTGGAGGAGCGGGGACGGCAGCTGCCGGACGTGCGGGTCGAGGCCCGGGCCCGCCGCCGCTACGCCTACGGGGACCTGCTGGCCCACGTGATCGGCTACGTGGGCGAGGTGGGACAGGCGGACCTGGACACCACCGGCGGCGTCCTGGGCTACCGCCAGGGCGACCAGGTGGGCAAGCAGGGGGTCGAGGCCGCCTGGGAGGAGCGCCTGCGCGGCGCCAACGGCATGAAGCTGGAGGAGGTCAATGCCACCGGGCGCATCGTCGGGCGCGCGCCGGTCTGGCTGCGCGAGGTGGTGCCCGGGCAGGACGTCACCCTGTCGCTGTCGCTGCCGCTGCAGCAGAGCCTGGCCGCGGCGGTCGGCGACCGCGCCGGGGCCGCCGTGGTCCTGGCCGTCAGGACCGGCGAGGTGCTGGCTGCGGTCTCGCTGCCTTCCTTCGACCCCAATCTCCTGACGGTGAGCATCTCGCCCGAGGACTGGCAGCGCCTGGTCGGGGACCCGGCCAAGCCCTTCTTCAACCGCATCGTGCAGGCCACCTACCCGCCGGGGTCCATCTACAAGACCATCACCTCGCTGGCGGGCCTGCAGCTGGGCCTGGTGGGACCGCACAGCGTGCTGGACCCCTGCAACGGCGGCATGATGTTCGGCAACCGCTACTTCCGCTGCTGGAAGCGGACCGGCCACGGCTCGGTGGACCACGTGGAGGCCATGGTCCAGTCCTGCGACACCTTCTACTACCAGCTGGGCCTGCGCCTGGACATCGACCAGCTCGCCTGGGCGGCGCGGGCCTTCGGGCTGGGCAGCCGCGTCTCGGGGATCTTTCCCGAGGAGGCCGAGGGGATCGTGCCGGACTCGGCCTGGTACGACCACCGATTCGGCCCCAGGCGCTGGACCCGGGGCGTGCTGCTGAACAACGCCATCGGCCAGGGCGAGCTGCTGGTCACGCCCCTGCAGATGGCGGTGCTGGCGGGACGGCTGGCCTCGGACGGCCGCATGCCCGACCCGGTCTTCGTGATCGACCCGGCCCGGCCGCGGACGCCGCCCGAGCCCCTGCCGTTCGCGCCGCAGCACCTGCGCTGGGTGCAGGAGGCCATGCTCAGGACGGTCGCCACCGGTACGGGCCGCGGCGCCGCCCTGGCGGACGTGGCGGTGGCGGGCAAGACCAGCACGGCCCAGAACCCCCACGGCGAGGACCACGCCTGGTTCATGGCCTGGGCACCTGCCGGGGCGCCGGAGGTGGTGCTGGCGGTGATCCTCGAGAATGCGGGCTCGGGCGGCGCCGAGGCTGCGCCGGTGGCCGGCCGCTGGTTCGCCGACTACTTCCGCCTGAAGGCGGAGCTGGGGCTGGAGGTGCTGCCGTGATCGGACTGCTGCTGCCTCCGGGGGACAAGCGCATCTTCCTGGCCTGGCTGCTGCTGTGCCTGGCCAGCCTGGCGATCCTGTGGTCGGTGACCGAGCCGATCCGCGGGCCCTACGAGCAGCCGGACCCCGGCGTCGCCAAGTCGGTGTTCTGGCGGCAGGCGGCCTTTCTGCTGGTCAGCTGGTTCGCGCTGCTGCTGGCCTCGCGGCTGCCCCTGCGCTACCTGGAGCACTCGGCGCTGCCGGTCTACCTGGTGATGGTGCTGCTGCTGGTGCTGGTGCTGGTGGCGGGTCCGCACATCGGGGGCGCGCAGCGCTGGCTGGTGCTGGGCCCGCTGCGCCTGCAGCCGGCCGAACCGGCCAAGGTGGCCCTGGTGCTGGTGCTGGCCAACGTCCTGGGCCGCAGCGGCGTGGGCGGGCGCAGCCTCCCGGCCACGGTGCTTTCGTTCCTGCTGATGCTGGTGCCCATGGTGCTGGTGCTGCGGGAGCCCGACCTGGGCACCAGCCTGGTCTTCGTGGCGATCTGGGTGGGCATGGTGTTCTGGGCCGGCATGCCGGGTCTCCTGCTGGTGGGAGCGGCCAGCGCCGTGCTCAGCTCGGTGATCATGTTCTATTCCGAGTCCATCGCCCGCAACCCGTGGCCCTGGGGGGTGTACCTGCTGCTGGTGGTCGGGCTGCTCTTTTTGGCCCGCATCGGGGTCGTGGCCAAGGTCATGCTCCTGGCGGTGAACGTCGCCACGGGCATCGGCATCCCCGTGGTCTGGGACCGCCTGCAGCCGTACCAGCAGGACCGCATCCTGACCTTCTTCGACCCCAGCCAGGACGAGTTCGGCACCGCCTACCAGGCCATCCAGTCCAAGGTGGCCATCGGCTCGGGCGGGCTGTTCGGGACCCACTACCTGCAGGGCACCCAGAAGGGCCTGGCCTTCCTGCCGGAGCGGCACACCGACTTCATCTTCTCGGTGGTGGGCGAGGAGCTGGGCTTCTTCGGGGCGGTGGCGATCCTCTTCCTGTTCGCGGTGATCCTGCTGCGGGGGATCGTCCACGCCGAGGCGGCCCGCAAGCCCTTCGCCAGCTTCCTGGCGGTGGGGGCGGTTTCCTACTTCACTTTCCACGTGGTGGTGAACGTGGCGATCACCACCGGCCTGCTGCCGGTCACCGGTCTGCCCCTGCCGCTGCTCAGCTACGGCGGCTCGAGCCTGCTGGCCAGCTCGGTGATGCTGGGCCTGCTGCTGAACGTCAGTTCGCGCACCTTCGACGACTGAGCCGGGCGCCGCGGGCGCCCCGAAAGGCACCATGTATCCGGAACTGTTCGGCGTCGTCAAGAGCTTCGGGCTGCTGCTGGCCGTCAGCTTCGCCGTGGGCATGTGGCTGAGCGTGCGGCGGGCCCGGCCCTACGGCATCCGCAGCGAGACCGTGCTGGACCTGGTCTTCGTCGTGCTGGTGTCCAGCCTGGTGGGCGTGCGCCTGTTCTACGTGCTGACCCACCTGGGCAGCTTCGACCCCTGGTACCGGGCCTTCGCCATCTGGGACGGCGGGCTGACCCTCTACGGGGGTATCCTGCTGGCCATCCTGGCGGTGTGGTGGCAGGCGCGGCGGCGGGGCGTGGCGTTCCTGGACATCGCCGACATCTTCGCGCCGGGAGTGATGCTCGGCATCGGCATCACGCGCATCGGCTGCTTCCTGGCGGGCTGCTGCTACGGTCTGCCCTGCGCCGGGGGCGTCTGCCTGCACTTCCCGCCCGGCTCGCCGGCCTGGCGGCAGTTCGGGCCGGTGGGGGTGCAGCCGTCGCAGCTTTACGGCTCGGCAGCCGGTTTCGCGGTGTTCGGCCTGCTGCTGCTGCTCGAGCGCTGGCGGCCGGCCCGGGGGGCGACCTTCGGGCGCTTCCTCGTGCTGTACGGCGTGGTGCGCTTCGCGGAGGACTTCACGCGCTACTACGAGCCCGACCAGGTGATGGCCCTGGGCTGGACCAACAACCAGTGGATCAGCGTCGCGATGGCGGCGGTGGGGGCGGCGGTGCTGTGGCGGATCCGCCGGGCGCGGACCGGGGTAGGGGCGTGAACCCGGACATCGTCACCTTCGGGCGCGGCGGCTGGCGGCGGGACGGGGAGCCCTGGCAGCCGGAGCGGCCGTTCTACGCGGTGCTGGGCGACCCCATCGCCCACTCCCTGTCGCCGCTGATGCAGAACGCGGCGCTGGACGACCGGGAGCTTCCCCACGAGTACGTGGCCCTGCAGGTCGCGGGCGAGCACCTGGCGGCGCTCAAGCGCGCGTGCCGGGACGGGCTGCTGGCGGGCTTCAACGTCACCGCGCCCCACAAGGAGGCCGTGGCCGCCCTGTGCGACCGGCGCACGGTGCAGGCCGGCGAGTTGGGCGCCGTCAACACCGTCAAGGTACAGGACGGCGCCTGGATCGGGCACAACACCGACAGCGGCGGCGTGCTGACGGTGCTGTCCCAGGTCTGGGCAGGTGCGACGTTGCCCGTGCGCGGTGTCGTGCTGGGGGCCGGCGGCTCCGGCCGCGCGGCCCTGGACGCCCTGCTGCGCTGGGGCGTGCCGGACCTGGAGCTGCGCAACCGTTCGGCGGCGGGACGCGAGCGGATCGAGGCCTGGCTGGCCCGCCGCGGCCTGGCCGACCGGGTCCGCGTGCTGCCCCTGGAGGCGCACCGGGAACCGCCCCCGACGATTCCGGCGGTCTGGATCTGCTGCCTCGCCGGTGGCGTGCCCTGCGCACCGTACCTGCCGGTGGCCGCCGGACCCGACCCGGCCGTCCTGCTGGACCTGCGCTACGGCGACCAGCGGCCGCCGCAGGCGCCGCCCCTGGGCTTCAAGATCGAGGACGGCCTGTCGGTGCTGATGATGCAGGGGGGCCTGTCCTTCGGCTGGTGGTTCGGCCCGCCGATCCCGTGGACGGCCATGCGCGACGCCCTGACCTGACCCTCACCTCCTCCCGGAAGGGCGGCCGCCGTGCCGCTGTGGTCCTCTGTCGTGTCGGCGCTGCTGGACCTGGCTGCGCCCGAATACTGCCTGCGGTGCGGCCTCGGCCGGGGTGGCGGCCCCTGGTGCGTGCGGGGCGCCCGGGCGCCGGGTCTGAGGACCCTGGATGCGCCGCACCTGTGCGCGGCCTGCGGCGAAGCCCTGGCCGCGTCGCCCCTCTGCGGAGCCGCGCTGGCGGGTTGCCCGCCGGTCTGGGCCGCGCGGCCCACCGCGGCGGACCTCGTGGAAGTGGTGGGCGGCTGGAAGTACCACGGCGTGCGCGGGCTGGCTTGGCCCCTGGCCGCGTTGCTTGAGCCGGCGGCGCGCCAGCTGGCGGTGACCCTCGACGGGCCGGCGGCGCTGGTG
>JACZKN010000141.1 GCA_014859985.1 Candidatus Krumholzibacteriia bacterium
GCCCCGGCGCGCCGGTCCCGCCCGGCGGCGGGCACGAGTACGTGCTCGACTATGAGGCCTACGTGACCGACGTGGCGCCCGTGCTTGCGGCTCGCGGCTGCGACACCGTCGCCTGCCACGGCGGCGGCATCCGCGGCACCTACGCCCTCTCGCCGGCCGACGACAAGGACTTCCCCTTCGACTTCGCCCAGGCCCGGCTGCAGGTCCTGCCCGCGGCTCCGGCGAC
Organism: Candidatus Krumholzibacteriia bacterium; assembly: GCA_014859985.1. Lineage (GTDB taxonomy): Bacteria > Krumholzibacteriota > Krumholzibacteriia > LZORAL124-64-63 > LZORAL124-64-63 > JACZKN01. Next base: position 227 of record JACZKN010000141.1, read on the forward strand.
CAGCCCCCTGCTGCAGAAGCCGCTGGACCCCGCGGCCGGCGGCGCCGCCCATGCGGCCGACCCGCAGCAGTCCGGCTTCCCCGCCACCAGCGACCCGGGCTACCAGGCGATCCTGGCCTGGATCGAGGCGGGAGAGTACCGATGAGCGCCCGCGCCGCCCGCGGCGCCGCCGCTCTCGTCCTGGGGTTCGCCCTGGCGGCGGTCCCGTCCGCGGCGGTCGCCGGCCAGGACCAGGGCCTGACCTACCTGGTGCCCGACCTGGAGGGCGCCGGCTGGCGGGTCAGCGACGGCCCGCGCCGCTTCGCCCACGCGGTGGCCGTCAGCCCGGCCATGGGAAAGCTGGGCGACGAGGACCTGTTCGCCCTGCGCCTGGCGTACAACCCCAACGCCTGGCTGGGCTACGAGGCCTCGCTGGGGCACAACGCCGCCTCCTCGCTGCACGCGCTGATCCACACCTTCAACGTGCAGCTGCGCAGGCCCGTGCCCTGGCGCCTGCAGCCCTACCTCACGGTCGGCTACGGGATGATGACCGTCTATCCCGGCGCCGCGGTGAACGCCGACCCGGTGACCAAGAACACCGTCACCTACGGCGGCGGCCTGGAAATCTACGTGCGCGACGACATCGCCCTGCGCGGGGAGATCCGCGCCGCGACCGTCTTCGGCCAGGAGCGGGACCGCGAGGGGACCGTGGCCTACACCTACCGCGAGTACACGCTGGGATTCGTCTTCTACCGCAGCCTCGCAAGCAGTGCCCATTGAACCGGTTGAATCGCCCGAGCCGGTACCGATCGGCGGGACAGCCACAGGGAGACCGCAGATGAGACAGCAAACGATGACGACCGACGCGAACGCCCGGCGCGGGGCAGGGACGCCGCCGAGCCTGCTGCCCGTCCTGCTGCTGGCCGGCCTGCTGGCCGCCGGAGGCTGCCGGGACAGCGCCCCCGACGACGTGATCAACCAGGAGGAGACCACCGAGGCGCTGGTCTTCGTCAAGACCGAGGCCGAGGAGACGCTGAACCGGAGCTGGGCACCCGGCAACCTCTACAAGCTGTCGCCCATCTCCCCCGACGGCGTCGTCACGCCCATCACGGACTTCGTCGGCGCCAGCATCAGCGACCCCTGCGTGTCGTTCGACGGCCAGCGGATCCTCTTCTCCATGCGCCCGTCCGGCGGCGGCAACCGCAACATCTGGGAGATCAACGCCGACGGGACGGGCCTGCGCCAGGTCACCTCCGGCGGCGGGCACGATTTCGACCCCCTGTACCTGCCCGACGGCAACATCATGTTCACCAGCTCCCGGCACGGCGGCATGGACGAGTACAACCACTCGCCGGCCGAGGTGCTGTACACCTGTCGGGCCGACGGCTCGGACCTGCAGCGGGTGAGCTTCAACATGAGCGACGACTTCGACCCGGCGCTGATGCCGGACGGGCGCGTCATCTACACCCGGTGGGAGCACTTCGGCACCTTCAACCGCTTCCCCATCTTCTTCTGCAATCCCGACGGGACGCTGCCCTTCCACGAGTTCGGCCCCCACAACCGCAACTTCTTCCACCCGCAGCCCACGCCCGACGGCCGCCTGATCGCCATCGAATCGACGATGGTCAACGAGGACGCCGGGCCCATCGCCGTGCTCAAGATCGAGGCCGGCCCCGCCGACCCGGCGGGCAGCGACCCGGACCGGCACTGGAACGTGCTGACGCCGCAGGTGAACACCGACGGCGCGCCCTGGTCCCACGGGGCCTTCAAGTACCCGTTCCCCCTGGGCGGCAACACCTACGTGGCGTCCTACACCCTGCCCGCGGCCGAGGAGCAGGGCGTCGACTACGGCCTGTACACGTTCACGTTGCACCAGGAGGGTGCCGGCACCGACGCGAGCCCGGCCACCATCTCCATCGTCGACCTGACGTTCCTCTACAACGACCCCAACACCAACGAGTACGACGCCCAACTGCTGGCCCCGCGGGACATCCCGCCGGTGATCCCGTCGCGGACCAACCCGGCGCTGGACTACGGCACCTTCCTGGCCCACGACGTCTTCAACCGTTCTCTGGTGGACGGCCAGGAGGTGCCGGTGCGCGGCCAGGACGCCATCGACAAGATCGCCGTCATCGCCGGCCTGCCGACACTCCAGGGCGAGCCCAACGACTTTTCGGCCAACGAGTTCGAGCGCAGGGCGCTGATGGGCTACGCGCCGGTGCAGACCGACGGATCGTTCCACATCAAGGTGCCGGCCGGCGTGCCGTTCACGTTTGCGACCCTGGACGAGCTGGACCGCGGCTTCGTCTCCAAGCGCACCTGGCTGTACGCCCACCGGGGCACCGAGGACAAGTGCATCGGCTGCCACCAGGACCGCGACGTGGGGGCCGAGCAGATGACCAATCCCTACCCGCTGGCCGCCACGCTCGAGCCCACGGACCTGAACGTGGCGCCGGACCAGTACACCTACGTGAACTACCGCGACCACATCGCGCCCATCGTCGAGGCGAACTGCGCGTCGTGCCACCAGCTGACGTTCACCCAGCGCGATTCGCTGGTGATGCCGGACAACGTGTGGATCACCCTCACGGACACGATCCCCGCGCCCGGAGACCTGGACCTGACGGCGGTGCCCGACACCACCGCGCGCATGATGCAGGTCTTCCCGCGCGCCTACCTCAACCTCTCGGGCGAGTCGATGACCATGGAGCAGCAGGTCGTGGTGCCGGCCTTCCCCCGGCGCTCGCGGCTGATCGACTACGTGCTGGGCGTGGGCGCGGCCGCCGACCAGGGTCCGCACCCGGCCGGAGCGCCGCTGACCGCGCAGGAGCAGGAACTGTTCAAGATCTGGGTGCTGCTGGGCGCCCAGTACCGGTGAGCGTCCGCCGCGGCGGCCGCCCGAACGAAGGAGACCGTATGACCAGGTGCAGGAGGATCCTCGGCCGGGCAACCGCGCTGCTCGCGCTGGCTGCGGCGGCCACGGGCGCCGCGCCGGCGGCCGCGCAGGACATCGGTGCGGCCCTGCGCAGCCACGGGCTGTCCACCCTGGACGGGGGAACCGTCCGGCTGGACGACTTCGCGGGCGAGGTGCTGGTGGTGAACTTCTGGGCCAGCTGGTGCGCGCCCTGCCGCGATGAGCTGCCGCTGCTGGACCGCTGGCACGCGGCCTGGCAGGGCCGCGGCGCCCGGGTCGTGGCGATCTCCCTGGACCAGGAGCTCCGCAACGCGCGGCGCCAGGTGGCGGAAACGGGGCTGGCCCTGATGGCGCTGCACGACGGGCCCGCGGGCCTGGCGGCCGTCCTGGACCTGGACGCCGTGCCGACCACCTACCTGCTGGACGGCACCGGCCGCGTGGTGCTGGTGGTGCGCGGCAGCGCGCCGGCGGAACTGGAGCGCCTGCGCCAGGCGGCCG
>JACZKN010000142.1 GCA_014859985.1 Candidatus Krumholzibacteriia bacterium
GCGGGGACCTGTGGTGGGTTGCCGCCGCGGTGCTGGACGACTACCGGCAAGCGCCATAACGTCATTATTTTGATATTCAATGTCATATTTTAATAATTGTTTGTCATTGTGATTGTTTCGTGACACAATGCTCCCGATCTCGAGTCCTGGTAGGGACAGCAGCCACCGATGGCGCGGGACCCGTGCCCGCGCAGAGACGAGGGGAGCAGGCCGTGAAGACGAGGATCCTCGCCGCTTTCGTCCTGACTTTGATATTTGTCAATTTGTTCCTTGCTACCGAGGCCGCGGCCCGCAATCCGTTCCGCACCGCGTTCTTCAACCGCTACCCGATGGCCGTGGATTCCGCCCTAGACGACCTGCCGACCAGTCCCGGCCATTGCGGCGTCTGCCACTTCGCTTTCGGCGGGGGAGGGCAGCGCAATCCCTACGGCGTGGCCCTGGAGGTGCGCCTGAACCAGGGCGAAAGCATCGCCCAGGCCCTGGCCGCCGTGGAGCCCCTGGACTCGGACAACGACGGCTACAGCAACCTGGTCGAGACCACGGACCTGGCGAATTTCGGCAACACGCCCACCTTCGCGGGCCTGGCGGCTTCCAACTACCTGTCGGTCGGTGACATCGACCCCTCGCTGGTGCTGCCGTACGTGACGCCCTCGGGCGGGACCGATACCGACCCGCCGACCGTCGTGGTCACGGCCCCGGGCGGCGGCGCATCCATCGACGCGGAGACCCTGTACGCCGTGCAGTGGACCGCCGACGATCCCAGCGGCGTCGTCGCGATCGCCATCGACTTCACCGACGACGGCGGTCTGCACTGGCGGCGCCTGGCCCAGGACCTGGATAACACGGGCAGCCACGATCTTTTCGTGCCGCACCTGCCCGGCGCGGCCGTGCTGCGCGTCGTCGCCATGGACGCGGTCGGCAACGAGGGTGCGGGCCTGAGCGGGACTTTCGGCATCAACGCGCGCACCACCGGCATCGCCCCGACCACCCTGCGCGACTTCGACCTGCCGGGCACCCAGCCCTTCGACGGCTCAGTCGCCGAGGACCCGTCGGTGACCTGCATCTCCTGCCACGGCGAGTACGATGCCGACGTGGAGCACTGGGCCAACTGGCAGGGCAGCATGATGGGCCAGTCCATGCGGGATCCCCTGTACCTGGCCACGCTGCGCGTGGCCGAGAGCGTCGCGCCTTCGGTGGGCGATCTCTGCCTGCGCTGCCACACGCCCAACGGCTGGGCCGAAGGGCGCTCCTTCGACACCTCGGGCAATTCGCTCATCGCCAAGGACTACCAGGGCGTCAACTGCGTCTTCTGCCACGCCATGGTCGATCCCGTGTACGTCGAGGGCGTCAGCCCGCCCCAGGATGCGGCGATCCTGGCCGCGCTGGAGTCCGTGCCCACGGCCCACGCCAACGGCTCGTTCGTGCTGGACCCCGACCCGGTGCGGCGCGGCCCCTACGAGGACGTGGATTCGGCCCACCAGTTCCAGCACTCGCCCTTCCACCTGAACTCGAGCCTGTGCGGCACCTGCCACGACGTCAGCAATCCGGTCTTCATCAAGGGCAACGGCGACGGCACCTACGACGTGCAGGCCCTGGACACGCCGCATCCGGACGGCGATCCGCGCAACATGTTCCCCATCGAGCGCACCTACAGCGAGTGGTTGGCCAGCGAGTACGCGACCGTGGGTGTCTACCAGCCCCAGTTCGCCGGCAATAAACCCGACGGCATCGTCTCCTCCTGCCAGGACTGCCACATGCGCGACGTCACCGGCGTGGGGGCGGCGATCGCCGGTACGCCGATACGCACCGACCTGGGCCTGCACGACCTGACCGGCGCCAACACCTTCATCCCGGACATCCTGCCCGTCTTCTACCCGGGCGAGGTCGACGTGGCCCATCTGCAGGCCGGCAAGCTGCGCGCCCAGGCCATGCTCACCCTGGCGGCCACCCTCGCGGTGACCGAGGACAACCAGGGCGGCCAGCCGGGGATCAGCGTGCGCGTGGTCAACGAGACCGCCCACAAGCTGCCCTCCGGCTATCCGGAGGGCCGCCGGGCCTGGCTGAACGTCAGGGCCTACGACGCGGGCGACCAGCTGGTCTACGAGTCCGGCGCCTACGACCTGGACACCGGCGTGCTCGTCCGTGACGCCGCAGCGAAGATCTACGAGATCAAGCCGGGCATCTCGACGCGGCTTTCCGCGCTGCTGGGCGTGCCGGCGGGCCCGTCCTTCCACTTCGCCCTCAACGACACGGTGTACGCGGACAACCGCGTCCCGCCGCGCGGCTTCACCAACGCCGCGTTCACGGACATCCAGTCCCCGCCGGTGGCCTACGCCTACGCCGACGGCCAGCACTGGGACGACACCCACTACGCGCTGCCCGCGAGCGCCGTGCGGGCCGAGGTGGACCTCTATTACCAGACCACGTCGAAGGAGTACATCGAGTTCCTGCGGGACAACAATTTCATCGACGACACGGGCCAGCGGTTGTACGACGCCTGGGCGTCCCACGGCCGCTCGACCCCCGTGGCCATGGCCCAGCGGTCGCTGGCGCTCGGTATCTCGACCGCGGACAACGACCTGCCCGGCCTGCTGAGCCTTGCCCAGAACTATCCGAATCCCTTCAATCCGCAGACCTTCATCGAGTTCGCGCTGCCGCAGGCGGGGCGTGTTTCCCTGAAGATCTACGACGGGCGCGGGCGCCTGGTGCGCACCCTAGTCGACGGCGGCCGGGAGGCCGGGCCGCACCGCGTGGTGTGGGACGGCGCCGACGACGCGGGTCGCGCGGCCGCGTCCGGGGTCTTCTACTACGTCCTGAAGACGTCCGACCGCGACCTGCGGCGCAAGATGACCCTGCTGCGCTAGGCCGCCTGCCGCCGCGCGGCGGATAGGCGCGGCGCGTGGCCGCACCCTAGCATGGGCCGGGCCGGGCGTAAAGCGGGGGC
>JACZKN010000143.1 GCA_014859985.1 Candidatus Krumholzibacteriia bacterium
GGTCGCATCCTCGCGAGCGGACCCGAGGCCGCGCTGAGGGCCGCGCTCTGGGGCGACGGGGCGCCGCCACCCGCCACCCTGGTGGTCGACGCCGCCGGCCGCTGCGTGCAGCCCGGGTGGGTCGATCCCCACACCCACGCCGTCTTCGGGCGCACCCGGCAGGACGAATACGAACGCCGGATCCGCGGCGAAACCTACCTGGAGATCGCCGCCGCCGGCGGCGGCATCCACAGTTCGGTGCGCGACCTGCGGGAGCGCAGCGAGGACGAGCTGGTCGATCTGGCCGTGCCGCGCCTGCGCGAGATGCTCCGCCACGGCACCACCACCGTCGAGATCAAGAGCGGCTACGGCCTGGGCCTCGAGGACGAATTGAAGATGCTGCGGGCCGCCGGCCGTGCCGCCGACCTGGCCGGCATCCGCTGCGTGCGCACCTGCCTGGCCGCCCACGAACTGCCGCGGGAGTATGCCGGCCGCCGCGCCGACTACGTGCGCCTGGTAACCGAGGAGATCCTGCCGCGGGTCGTAGAGGAGAACCTGGCCGAGCGCTGCGACGTCTTCTGCGAACCCACGGTCTTCACCCTCGCCGAGACCGAGACCATCCTCGGGCGCGCCCGCGACCTCGGCCTGGGACTGACCGTCCACGCCGACGAACTGGCGTCCTACGGCGGTGCCGCCCTGGCCGTCCGCCTCGGCGCCTCGTCCGCCGATCACCTGATCCGCATCGACCGGGCCGGCCGCGCCGCCCTGGCCGGCGGCCGCACCGTGGCCACGTTCCTGCCGGGCACGGTCTTCACCCTGGGCCTGGACCACTGGCCCCCGGCGCGGGCCATGATCGACGAGGGCTGCGCCGTGGCCCTGGCCACTGACTTCAATCCCGGCAGCTGCCCCATCCTCTCGATGCCCCTGATCACGGCCATCGCCTGCACGCAGCTGCGGATGCTGCCGGCCGAGACCCTGGTCGCGGCCACCCTCAACGCCGCCTGGGCCCTGGGCCGGCAGGACGAGGTCGGTTCCCTGGCCCCGGGCAAGCTGGCCGATTTCGTGATCCTCGACGGGGACGACCACCGGCTGGTGCCCTACCGGGCGGGCCACAACCCGGTGCTGCGGGTCTTCGCGGGGGGCCGGGAGGTCACGGGCGGCTGGACCGGCTGAGTTCCGCGCGGCTTCGGACTTTTTCGCTCAACCCGAACGCGCCACGGGCGAAGTAAGGTGATGCCAGTCGCCGGGGAAGCGGCGCCGGGATCCTGAAGCAGCAACGCAGAGCCGCTCGTGCGGGGGTCGCCTCTTGTCCAAACTCAGCCAGCTCAAACAGGAAGCCTATCAGGCCGCCAAGAAGCGGAACTGGCAGGAGGCGGTCGCCGTCTACGAGCGCATCCTCGAGCTGGACAAGAACAATCCGACGGTCATCAACGAGCTGGGAGACGTCTGCCTCAAGGGCGGCGACACCCAGGTGGCGATCAAGCATTTCCTGAACGCCGCGGCCAAGTACCGCGCCACCGGGCTGTTGAACAACGCGGTGGCCATCTACAAGAAGATCCTCCGCTACGACGCCGACAACCTGAATGCCCACTGGTACCTGGCCGAGACCCGCGCCTCCCAGGGCCTGGGCGTCGAGGGCGAGAACCACGGGCTGCACTTCCTGGAGAGCTCGGGGAACGTCTCCGGCGACATCAAGGAGATCTTCCTCAAGCGCTGCAACCAGCTCTTCGAGCTCTACCCCCAGAGCGATCCGATCCTGGGGCGCCTCGTGCAGATCTTCCGCGTCTGGAAGCTGCCGCTCGAGGCCGCCCGGGCCGCATGCCTGATCGCCTGCCGCGGCCACGATGCCGGCGACGCGGACGAGGCGGCCCGGATGGTGGCGCAGGCGACGGCCCAGGCGCCCGAGGTGAAGAACTATCCCGAGTACGCCCAGTGGCTGCGCCGGACGCAGCCCCGGGCCGCAGGGGGAGGCGGCGCCTTCGCCGGCTTCGGCCAGGTCGACCTCGAGGGCGGCGCCGCCCCGGCCGCGCCGACCCC
>JACZKN010000021.1 GCA_014859985.1 Candidatus Krumholzibacteriia bacterium
GGCCGGACGCCCGCCGCCAGGACAGGGCCAGCCCCCAGGCCGCCGCCACGCCGATGGCCGGCGCCCCGCGCACCGCCAGCTCGACGATGGCCCGGCACAGCGACGGCACGTCCGCGCAGCGGCGGAACACGAGCTCGCCCGGCAGCCGGGTCTGGTCGATGAGCACGACCTCGCCGGCCGGCTCGTCCCAGGCCACCACGGGAAAGGGGAAGGAGAGCCGGTTCATGCGGGTTCCTCCGGGGCGAGCACCGTGCGCAGCAGCGCGCCCAGCCGGGCCAACGGCAGGCCCATGACGTTGAAGTAGCAGCCGCGCACGCCGGCCACCATCAGGGCGCCGTAGCCCTGGATGCCGTAGGCGCCGGCCTTGTCCATGGGTTCGCCGGTGGCCACGTAGGCCTCGATCCAGGCGCGGTCCAGGTGGATGAAGTCCACCTCGGTGCGCTCGTGCACCGCCAGGCCACCGCCGGCGGGGCCGCCCACGAGGGCGATCGCCGAGATCACCGTGTGGGTGCGGCCAGAAAGGCGCGTCAAGAGGCGCACGGCGTCGGCCCGGTCCCGCGGCTTCTCCAGCACGTCCCCGTCCAGCAGCACGATGGTGTCGGCGCCCAGGACCAGCTCGCCCGGGCAGAGCTCGGCCACCTCCTTTGCCTTGGCGTGGGCCAGCAGCTCGGTGTAGCGGGCCGGGTGCACGCGCTCGGCCTGCAGGCGGGCGGCCAGCACCTCCTCCACGTCCGGGGCGGGCTGCACCCGGAATAAAATGCCCGCCGTCTCGAGCAGCTGGGCCCGGCGCGGCGAGCGCGAGGCCAGCACCAGGCGCAAGCCGGCGGGCCAGGGCACGAAGGGGGTGAGGTGGGTCACGCGCCCGCCTCCCGCTCCAGGATCACCGTCACGGGGCCGTCGTTCACCAGCTGGACCTCCATCATGGCGCCGAAGCGCCCCTCGGCCACCTCGGGCCACTCGGCCCGCAGCAGCTCGCCGAAGCGGGCATACAGGCGCTCGGCCGCCTCCGGCGGCGCCGAGCCCGTGAAGCTGGGGCGCTGGCCCTTGCGGCAGTCGCCGTAGAGGGTGAACTGGCTGACCATCAGGATGCCGCCCCCGCACTCCTGCAGGCTGCGGTTCATGCGGTCCTCGTCGTCGCGGAAGATGCGCAGGCGGGGCAGCTTGCGGGCCATCCAGGCCAGCTCGAGGTCGGTGTCGCCGGGGGCGAAGGCGCACAGGACCACCAGACCGCGGTCGATGGCGCCGACGGTCTGGCCGCCGACCGTGACCCGGGCCGGACCGCTGCGCTGCACCACGACCCGCATCCGTCCTCCGTCCTAGTGGGGATGGCCCAGCTGGAAGCGGTCGATCTTCTGCACGCCGCGCACCTTGCCCAGGGCCTTGATGATCTTCTCGAGGTTGTTCAGGTTGCGCACCTCGATCACCAGGGTGACCCTGGCCAGGTCGTTCTCCACGTCGAAATCGCCGCTGGCGATGTTGGTGCTGGTCTGGCTCAGCGTGTTGCTCAGGTCCATCAGCAGGTTCTTCCGGTCCGTGGACGTGATGATGAGCTTGACCATGAAGACCTGGTCCGGCGAGGTGTCCCAGGTGACCTCGATCAGGCGCTCGGGGCCCAGGTTCGGGTCGTTGAGGTTGGTGCAGCCGGCGCGGTGCACCGAGACGCCGCGGCCGCGCGTGATCACGCCCACGATGCCGTCGCCGGGGATCGGCTGGCAGCAGCGGGCGTAGCTGACCATCAGGTTGTCCACGCCGGCGACCTTCACGCCGCTGGTGCTGCGGCGCAGCAGGTTGTCGTAGAGTTCGCGGCCCCGGGCCAGCACCTTCTCGGCCGCCGACTCCGCCGGCGGCGTGACCCGGGCAACCACCTTCTGGTGGGTGATGTCGCCGCGGCCGACGGCGGCCAGCATCTTGTCCAGCTCCTGGAAGCCCAGCTCCTGGGCCACCTCCAGCAGCCCGTCGACGCGGATGCGCACGTGGGCCCGGGCCAGCTCGCGTTCGAGGATGTCGCGGCCGAGCTTGACGCTCTCCTCGTGCTGGGTGGCCTTCAGCCAGCGCCGCAGGTGGTGCTTGGCGCGGCTGGTCTTGACGATCTCCAGCCAGCTGGCGCTGGGGCTGGGCGTCTTGCCGGTGAGGATCTCCACGGTGTCGCCGTTGTGCAGCTCGCTGCGCAGGGTGACGATGCGCCCGTTGACCTTGGCGCCGATGCAGCGGAAGCCCACCTCGCTGTGGATGCGGAAGGCGAAATCCAGGGGCGTGGCGCCGCGGGGCAGCTGGAAGACGTCGCCGCCGGGACTGAAGACGAAGACCTCGTCGCTGAAGAAGTCGAACTTCAGCGAGTCCATGAACTGGCGGGCGTCGTCGACGTCCTCCTCCCACTCCATGATCTGGCGCAGCCACTTGACCATGTCGGCGAGGTCGGCGTGGTCGGCGCCGCCGCCCTCCTTGTAGCGCCAGTGGGCGGCGATGCCCAGCTCGGCCCGCTCGTGCATCTCCTCGGTGCGGATCTGCACCTCGATGAACTTGCCGCCGGGCACCCGCACCGTCGAGTGGATGGACTGGTAGCCGTTGGGCTTGGGCGTGGCGATGTAGTCCTTGATGCGGTCGGACAGCGGCGGGAAGTGGGAGTGCAGGATGCCCAGGGCGTGGTAGCAGTCGGCCTTGGTCTCGACGATCACCCGCAAGGCCAGCAGGTCGTAGATCCGGTCCAGGCCGATCTCCTGCACCTTCATCTTGCGGTAGATGGAATAGAAGTGCTTCGGCCGGCCCGACACGCCGCAGCGGACGCCCGCCTCCGCCAGCGCCGCCTTCAGCGGCACCGCCAGCTTGTCGATCAGCCGCTCCCGTTCCTCGCGGGTCTGCTTGATGCCCGATTCCACCTCGAAGTAGCGCTCGGGCTGCAGCACCTTGAAGGCCAGGTCCTCCAGCTCCCACTTGATGCGGGCGATGCCGAAGCGGTGGGCCAGGGGCGCGTAGACGTCCATGGTCTCCTGGGCGATCTCCTGCTGCCGCTCCGGCGAAAGCCAGGCAAGGGTGCGCATGTTGTGCAGGCGGTCGGCCAGCTTGATCAGCACCGTGCGCGGGTCCTGGGCGATGGCCAGCACCAGCTTGCGGTAGGTCTCGGCCTTGCGGGCCTCGCGGCTGGGGGCGCGGATGCCGCTGATCTTGGTCACGCCGTCGACCATGTGGGCCACGTCGCGGCCGAACCGCTCGCGGATCTCCTCCAGGGAGTGCTCCGTGTCCTCCACCACGTCGTGGACCATGGCCGCGATCAGGGTGTCGCTGTCCAGGCGCAGGTCGCAGAGGATGCGCGTGACGGTCAGGGCGTGGGCGAAGAAGGGCTCGCCGCTGCGGCGCTTCTGGCCGGCGTGGGCGCCCTGGGCGAACTCCCAGGCCGCCCAGAGCTTGCGCGGGTCCGCCTGGGGATTGTAGAGGGCGACCCGGCCGACGATCTCTTCCATCATGGCGCGGAGGTCGACCTCGCCGACGGTCCGCTCGGCGGTCATCGCGGGTCCCCCGGCCGGATGTCCACCAGCAGCTGCTGCACCGGGTCGTAGTTGCCGTTGCGGGGGCGGAAGGTGCTGCGTCCCACCTGGAAGAGGATATCCCACTCCCGCTCGAGCAGGTCGCGGG
>JACZKN010000144.1 GCA_014859985.1 Candidatus Krumholzibacteriia bacterium
GGGGTGGCGGGGAGGGATAATGGTCGGGCATGCGACTCATCCCCGCGTCGGACCGGAGCCCCGATACCATGCACCGATCGATTGGCCTGCGCCGCGCCATTCCCGTTGCCTGCTCCATCGTCCTGATCACGGCCTTCGGCAGCGGCCGGTCCGGGGCCCGGGGCGCCACGCTGCTGGTGCCCCAGGACCACGCGACGATCGGCGGCGCGGCCCTGGCCGCGACTGCCGGCGACACGATCCTCGTGGCGGCGGGGACCTACCCCGAACACGGCATAGTGCTCGGTTCCGGCGTCGTGCTGATGGGCGGGACCGGCGACCCGACCGACGTCGTCATCGACTGCGCCGGGCAGGGCGTCGGTTTGTCGCTGACCGGGACGGACAGCACGACGACAGTCGCCGACCTGACGATCCGCGCCGGGATCCCCGGACTGCGGTGCGACCAGGCCGACGGGAGGATCCGCAACTGCCGCATCTTCGGCTTCGACTACAAGGTCAGCGGCATCGTCATCAGCGGATCCTCGCCGCGCTTCTACCGTTGCGAGATCCGGAGGCAGCACAACACACAGCCGGGCGCCGCCCTGGACATCTCCGGGGCCCGGCCGGTCTTCCGCGAGTGCAGCTTCCCGCGCAACCGCTACGACGTCTACGGCGAACCGGTCGTCGCGACCGTCGGCGGCATCGTCCGCATCGCCGACGGTTCGGCTGCGGAGTTCTACGCCTGCCGCTTCGACAGCAACTTCACCGCGGGCCGGGGCGCCATCGGGATCCTGGGATCGACGGTCCTGCTCGACTCGTGCACGGTCGCCGGCACGACCGGGGAGTCGGACTTCGGCGGGGCCGTCCACGTCGCCGACGACGGCGCCCTGACCGTCGGCGGCTGCCTCTTCACGGCCAACACCGCGGGGGCTGGCGACGGCGGCCGCATCGGCGTGTGGGGCGGCCAGGGCGGGGCCATCTATGCCGCGGGAGACCTCCAGGTCCACGGTTCGGTGTTCGCGGGCAACACCGCGCCCGGCAGTGCCATGAACCAAGCAGTGTACCCGGGACGTGGCGGTGCCATCCGGGCCGTGACGCCCGGGCGCCCTGCCCTGCTGAGCCATTGCGTCTTCTACGCCAACTCCGCCCATCTGGGCAGCGCGGTCAACGGCTACGCGGCCCTCGACCACTCGATCCTCGCCTGCAGCGCCTATGGGGCTCCGGTCGCGAACGACCAGACGACCGTGGTCTGCTGCGACATCTGGGGCAACGACGGCGGGGACTGGGTCGGCGGCATCGCGGACCGGCTCGGGGTCGACGGCAACTTCACGGGCGATCCCCGCTTCTGCGCCGCGGAGACCGGCGACTTCCGCGTCTGCGCCGACTCGCCCTGCCTGCCGGGGAACCTGCCGGGCGGCTGCGACGCGATCATCGGGGCCTTCGGGGCCGGTTGCCCGGCCTGCCCCGGCGCGGCCGTGAGCGGCTTCCGGGCGACGTTCGTCGCCGCCGGCGTGGCGATGACGTGGCGCCTGACGGTCGACCTGCCCGCGGCGGAGCTGCGCCTCCTGGCCAGCGGCGGGGGTCCGGAGCGGATCATCGTTCCGGAGCGGCTCGCCGCCGGGCAGTACGCGGCGGTCGACGCCGGGTGCGCCGGCCAGGGCGGCGCGACCGTCATGTACAGCCTGGAGCGGCGGATTCTGGCCTCGACGTGGGCCGTCCTGGCGGTGGAGACCTTCGTGGTGCCGGTGCATGCCGCGCCCACGAGCCTGGGCCCTGTCGCGCCGAACCCGTTCAATCCCCGGACCGTGGTCAACTTCACCCTGACGCGTGCCGGCCGCGCGACGATCACCGTGCACGACCTGGCCGGCCGGCTGGTGGCCGTGCTGGCCGACCGCGAATGGAGCGCCGGCCCCCACGCCGTCCCCTGGCAGGGGCGCGACCGCGCCGGCCGCGGGGCGGCTGCGGGGAGCTACGTCGTGCGCCTGGCGGCGGGCGGGGTCGTGGACACGCGGCGGGTGACGCTCGTCAGATGACGCTCGCGCGCAGCGGGACGGCAGAAGGACCGCGACCTATCCCAGCCGCTCGAGGATGAGGGGGCGCGCCGGCGCCTCCTCCGCGCTGAACGCAAGCGCCGCCAGCGCCCGTTTCGCCGCCGCCTCCGCCTCGTCCTTCCGCGAGCAGAACACCCGGGCGATGACGTCCCCTTTGGCCAACCGGTCCCCCACCCGCGGCAGGAACTCCAGGCCGCAGCTCAGGTCCAGCGGGTCGTCGACCTTGCGGCGGGCGCCCTTCATGTCCGCCAGCGCGAGGCCCAGGGCGCGGCAGTCGACGGCCGCGAGCCAGCCGTCCCGGGGCGCCGTGATCTCCGTGGCCAGGGGCGCGGTGACCAGGCTGAAGTCCTCGCGGTCCGGGTCCAGGCGGCCGTCCTGCGCGGCCACCCAGGCGAGCAGGCGCGCGTAGGCCGAGCCGTCGTCCCAGGCGGCGCGCACCCGGACGCGGGCGGCGGCCAGGTCGGGCACCAGGCCCGCGCCGCGCACCATCTCGGCGGTCAGCTCCCCGGTCAGCTCCACCAGATCGGCGGGTGCCCGTTCGCGGCCGCCCGGGCGCAGCGCGGCGAAGGCCTCGATGGTCTCGACGGCGTGGCCGATCATGCGGCCCAGGGGCTGGTCCATATCCGAGAACACCACCGCCATGGTGCGGCCGTAGCTGCGGCCGACCGCGACCAGCGCCGTGGCCAGCTCGCGGGCGCGGTCCAGATCGGTCATGAAGGCGCCCGAGCCCGTCTTGAGGTCGATGACGATGGTGCGCGGGCCGGCAGCCAGCTTCTTGGACATGATCGACGCCGTGATCAGCGGCACGCAGTCCACGGTCGCGGTCACGTCGCGCAGGGCGTAGATGCGGCCGTCGGCGGGCGCGATGCTGCCGCTCTGGCCCACGATGGCGCAGCCCTGTTCGGCCACGATCTTCAGGAACCCCCGGTTGTCCAGGTGGATGCGGTAGCCGGGGATGGCTTCGAGCTTGTCCAGGGTGCCGCCGGTGTGGCCCAGGCCGCGGCCCGAGAGCATGGGCACGCAGAGGCCGCAGGCGGCCGCCAGGGGTGCCAGCAGCAGGCTCACCTTGTCCCCCACGCCGCCGGTGGAATGCTTGTCCGCCGAGGGCGACGGCAGGCCGGAGGTGTCCAGCTCCTCGCCGCTGCGCAGCATGGCGCCGGTCAGGGCGGCGGTCTCGGCCGCGGTCATGCCCCGGAACCAGACCGCCATCAGGAAGGCCGCCATCTGGTACTCGGGCACGGTACCGGCGGTGAAGCCGTCCACCAGTGCGGCCAGCTGCGCCTCGTCCAGTTCGCGGCCCCGCTTCTTGGACTCGATGATCTCCAGCACGTTCACGCGCCCGCCTCCGGGTCGGGGCGGCGGAAGTCGCGGAAGGCGTGGGGCAGCAGCTCGGCCACGGCCAGGCGCAGCACCGGGCCGGCGGCGCCCCGCTCGCCGGCCATCAGCACCACGGCGT
>JACZKN010000145.1 GCA_014859985.1 Candidatus Krumholzibacteriia bacterium
GTGCTGGCCGACCTGGCCCCCGCCGAGCCCACCGCGGCCCTGGGACAGCTGGTCTGCGCGCTGGTGACGGGGGAACCCTTCGACCGCACCCTGGACCTGGGGCAGGCGGAGGCGGACGCGGCGCTGCGGGAATGGGTGACGGTGCTGTGGGCCGGCCGGCGCACCGACCTGATGGCGGCGTTCGCCGAGCGCGCGGCCACGGTGGCGGGGGTCTTCCCCTGGCTGCCGGGCTTCCTCGCCGCCGAGACGCGGCGGCTCAGCTCTTCTCGTCGATGAAGAAGCGTTCGCGCAGCCCGGCCACGTAGGTCGCCAGCGCCGCCTCGATCTTCTGTCCCTCGACCATCATGCGCAGCTGGTCCTTCAGCTCGGCGTAGGTGAACATGTGGCCGGGCTTGCGCTCGCGCACCTCGAAGACGTACCAGCCGGCGGGGGTCAGCACCGGCTCGGTGATCTCGCCCACGGCGGCGCCCTCCAGCACGCTGCGGAACTGGTCCGAGAGGTCCGGCAGGGGGAACGTCCCCAGCAGCCCGCCGCGGGCGGCCGAGGCCCGGTCGGCGCTCAGCTCGGCAGCCACCGTGCCGAAATCCTCGCCGCCCAGCACCCGCGCCCGCGCCGCCTCGACCACCGCCCGGGCCCGGTCCACGTCGTCCTGGGTCACCTCGATGGGCAGGAAGACCTGGCTGAGGGCCCGGCGCCCGTCCTCCTGGATCGCGTCGACCCGCAGCAGGTGCACGCCGCGGCTGGAGATCACCGGCTCGCTCACCCGGCCCACCTCCAGCGCGAACACCACGCGGTCCAGGGCCTGGTCGAAGAGGTCCCCCGGGGCGACCACGCCCACGGCGCCGCCGCGCTGGGCGTTGGGTCCCTTGGAGAACTCGGCGGCCACCTCGGCGAAGGGACGGCCGGCGTCCAGGGCGGCCCGCGCCCGGGCCACCACGTCCTGGATCCGCTCGCGCTGCGCCGCCGACGGCTGCACCGTCACCGTGATCGCCGCGATGGTCAGGCTGTCGGGCTCGGCGGGCATGTCGGCCAGGTTCTGACGGTAGTACTCCTGGACCTCGTTCTCCATCACCTCGATGCCCGGCCGGATGAACTTGCCCACCACCAGGCGCAGGTACTGGTCGTCGCGCAGCTGGGTGCGCATGCGCTCCTTGAAGTCGACCAGGGTGGTGCCGCTGCGCACGAGCTCGCGCTCGAAGGCCTCGCGGGTGCCGAAGCGCTCCACGTACTGGGCGATGCGCTGCTCGACGCTCCGGCCGATGGCCTCCTCGTCGACGTCCATGTCCGCCGCCTTGGCCGCGGCGATGATCAGCTTGCTCTCGATGAGGCGGTCGAGCATCTCGCGGCGCAGCTCGGGGGTGTCCGGGCTGACGGGCTGGCCCTGGTATTCCTGGTTCAGGCGGTGCAGCTCGACCTCGCGGTCCAGGTCGCTCTGCAGGATGGCCTCCTCGTCCACGATAGCCAGGATGCGGTCCACCAGCTCGGGGGAGTCCTGGGCCCGGGCCACGGGCAGGCCGGTGCCCGGCGGCGGCACCACGGCCGCCGCCAGGGCGCAGGCCAGGACCAGCGCGGCGTCAGTTGCGCGGAACTGCCGGACCCGGCGCTTCCACATGGGTCAGCTCCTTCCAGGACTTCACCTGGTCGAGGTTGTCGTCGAAGCGCTCGACGCCGAACTCGCCGGCCCACTGGGCCAGCAGGTCCTGGAAGGCCTGCTCCTTGCGCTCGGCCTTGATGCGCCGGCCCACGGCCTCGCTCACCTCGAGCAGGGTCACGGGGCCGCCCGGCACGATGACGTCCACCTGCACCACGCCCCAGCGGCCGTCGCCGGCGGGGAAGGGTTCGGCCAGCTGCCCCTGGGCCGCGGCGAACAGGGCGTCGCGCACCGGGCCGGTGCTGTTGGCCGGCACCTCGGACAGCTTGCCGGCGTTGCGCTTGTTGGCCTCGTCGGTGCAGTAGGTACCGACGATCTCCAGCCAGCGGGCGCCGCCCGACAGCAGGGCGTGGGCCTCGCGGGCCTTGGCCTCGTCCGCCGCCAGCACCAGGCGGCCGGTGCGGCGCTCGGGCCGGGCGTACTCGGCCTGATGCTCGTCCCAGTAGGCCTGCAGCTGCTCCGGGCTGATCCGGTCGTCGAAGGTGACGATCTCGCCGTAGAAGGCGGTGACCATCATCTCCTCGATCTTGATGTCCACCTTGGTCAGGACCTCGGGGTTCTCATAGTAGCCCAGACGCCTGGCTTCGGAGTCGAGAAGCCCCTGGTCCACCTCGTTCACGATGTGGCTCCGCAGCCCGCCCATCATGCTGCCCTTCTTGGGCCGCTGGAAGGTGTTCATCCGGTCGAACCTGATCTTGTAGTCGCCAAGCGTGAAGCGCTGCTCCTTGCCGTCCAGGACGTAGGAGTAGAAGGGCAGCACCAGGTCGGCCGGCGCCACGGCCAGGGGCAGCAGGCGGTCCTGGGGCACGGCCTGGTTGGTGTCCGGATCGATCATCTCCTCTTTCTCCGGCAGGCCCTGCCAGCACTTGAGCAGGGCCTCGTCCTCGACCACGAGCTTGTAGCGCGCGCGCACCTGCGCGCGGAAGTCCTCGCGCAGCCTGGCGATCTTGCGGTTGCGGGTGATGTCCAGGATGCGCGCCAGGGCCTCCTCGCGCGCCGGCTTCTGGCCCTGCTGCTCGCTGTCCACGCGGATGATCCACCAGCCGTATTCCGTCCAGACCGGCGGGGTCAGCCCGCCGACCTCGACCGCGAAGATCGGTCCCTCGAACTTGGGGTCGAAGCGGCCCCAGGGGATGAGCATCTCCAGGGTGCCGGAGGTCGGCACGCTGCCGTCGTGGTAGCGGATGACGACGTCGTCCCAGTCGGCCCCCCCGGCGGCCATGGCCCGGGCGGCCTCGGCGTCCGCCTCGCTGTTGCAGATCACGTAGCGGATCTGGCGCTGCCGGCCGAGGTTGGCGTAGAAGGCGTCGACCTCCTCGTTGCTGAGCGTGTTGGCCGGGTTGCCGACGACATCGGACCACATGGCCAGGCCGGCCTCGTAGGCGAGCAGCGCCTTGCGCGCCTCGACGATGCGCTGGTCGCTGCCGTAGCCCAGCTGGGTGGCCTTGCCGACCATCAGCTCCTTGTGGATCAGCGTGGTGAGGAATTCGCTCTTGCCCTCGCGACCGGCCATGTCCATGGGCATGCCGTCGGGCCCCTTGGGCAGCTCGTCCTCGGTGAATCGCTTCAGGCGATCCTCGTAGTAGCCGCTGCGGATCTCGGTGTCGCCGACGGTGGCCAGCAGGACGCCGCCGTCGCCCTGCTTGCCGCCGCAGCCGGCCAGGACGGCCAGCGCGACAAGGGCGACGAAGAGCACGGGCGCGGCCGCGGCGCGGGCACGCCGGTCGGACAGCGGTCGGGGCATGGACAGCATGGTCACTCCTTGTTCTGCAGCCCGAGCACTCGCTCGAGCATGACGGCGGCGAGGGCCAGGTGGTCCTCCCTGGCCGCCGGCACCTTCAGGATGAACTGATCGACGGCCTTGAACTGCAGGCCGCGCGGGCCCGCTTCCATCAAGCCCTGAATGATAAGCGGCGGCGGTTCGTGGCCGCCAGCGAAAAAGAAATCCAGTCCCTGCCGCGTGGCGCGGATCTCCTCGATCCCGGCCCGGCCGGCGAGGATGCGCAGGCGCTGGATCTCCAGCAGGGCCGCCACCGGGGCCGGCGGGGGCCCGTAGCGGTCCTTGAACTCGTCCTTGAGACGGTCGCAGCCGGCCGGATTGCGCTGCCGCGCGATCCGCCGGTACAGGTCCATCTTGTGCTGGGGGTCGCCCACGTAGGCGTCGGGCAAGTAGGCCGCCAGCCGCAACTCGATCTTCACATCCAGCGGGGCAACACCGCCGCCGCCCCGGAGTTCCGCCACCGTCTCCTCCAGCAGGCGGCAGTACAGGTCGAAGCCGATGGCCTCCATGTGGCCGTGCTGCTCC
This sequence comes from Candidatus Krumholzibacteriia bacterium, assembly GCA_014859985.1. Taxonomy (GTDB): domain Bacteria; phylum Krumholzibacteriota; class Krumholzibacteriia; order LZORAL124-64-63; family LZORAL124-64-63; genus JACZKN01. Next base: position 3,957 of record JACZKN010000145.1, read on the forward strand.
TCGCCCAGCAGGTTGCCCGCGCCGCGGATCTCCAGGTCGCGCATGGCGATGTGGTAGCCCGAACCCAGGGCCTGGAACTCCTCCAGGGCGGCCAGCCGGCGCCGCGCCTCGGGCGTCAGCCGCTCCCCGGGCGGGGTCATCAGGTAGGCGAAGGCCCGGTGGTTGGAGCGGCCGACCCGCCCGCGCAGCTGGTAGAGCTGGGCCAGGCCGAAGCGGTCGGCACGGTCGATGATGATGGTGTTGACCCGGGGCATGTCCAGGCCCGATTCGATGATGGCCGTGGCCACGAGCACGTCGTACTCGTGGTCCAGGAAGGCCGACATGATGGCCTCCAGCTTGTCCTCGGGCATCTGCCCGTGGGCCCAGGCCACCCGCACGTTGGGCAGCAGCCTGCGGATCAGGTCGGCCATGCCCTCGATGGTCTGCACGCGGTTGTGCACGAAGAACACCTGCCCGCCCCGGTGCAGTTCGCGCAGGATCGCCTCCACCAGCACCTTCTCGTCGAAGGCGCACAGCTCGGTGTGGATGGGCAGGCGGTCGCGCGGCGGCGTGTTGATCAGGCTCATGTCCCGCGCGCCCATCAGGGCCAGATAGAGGGTGCGCGGGATGGGCGTGGCGCTCAGCGTCATCACGTCCACCTGCCGCTTCAGCTCCTTGATGCGCTCCTTGTGGCGCACGCCGAAGCGCTGCTCCTCGTCGATGACCAGCAGGCCCAGGTCCCGGAAGCGCACGTCCCGCGACAGCAGCCGGTGGGTGCCCACCAGCACGTCCACCCGGCCGGCGGCGCAACGGGCGGTGACATCCTTCTGCGCGGCGGGGGAGCGGAAGCGGCTGAGGGTCTCGACCCTGACCGGGAAATCGCGGAAGCGCTCGGCGAAGACCGTGCCGTGCTGGTTCGCCAGCAGCGTCGTGGGGCAAAGGACCGCCACCTGCTTGCCCCCCTGCACGGCCTTGAAGGCCGCCCGGATGGCCACCTCGGTCTTGCCGAAGCCCACGTCGCCGCAGACCAGGCGGTCCATGGGCTCGGCAGCCTCCATGTCGCGCTTGGTGTCGGCGATGGCCGTCAGCTGGTCCGGGGTCTCGCTCCACAGGAACGAGTCCTCCAGGGCCCTCTGCAGGGGCGTGTCCGGGCCGTGGGCGAAGCCCGGGCGGGCCTGGCGCGCCGCGTAGAGCTCGATCAGCTCGACCGCCATGGCGCGGATGGCCTTGCGGGCCTTGCCCTTGATCTTCAGCCAACTGCCCGAGCCCAGGCGCGCCAGCGGCGGATTGGCGCCCTGGTCGGAGCTGTAGCGCTCCACCTGGTCGATGTTCTCGACGGGCACGTAGACCTTGCCGTCGTCGGCGTACTCCACCAGCAGGCACTCGCGCTCGACGCCCTCGACGGTGATCACGCGCAGGCCCTTGTACAGGCCGATGCCGTACTCCAGGTGCACCACGTACTCGCCCGGCTGCAGCGAGGCGCGCTCCTTGACCAGGCCGCTGCTGCGGTGGCGCACCCGGGCCGGCCGGCGGTAGCGCTGGAAGAACTCGTGGTCCGTCAGGACGGCCAGCCTCGCGGCGGGCCAGTCGAAGCCCGCGCTGAGCGAGCCCACCTGCGGCACCGTGCGGGGCGGCGGGCCCCCGCTCTCCTCCAGCAGCTCGGCCAGGCGGCCGGCCTGGCCCCGGTTGTCGCAGAGCAGGAACACGGCCTGGCCGTCCTGCTCGCGCCGGCGCAGTTCCGCCGCCAGGGCGGCCACCTCGCCGCCGCGCAGCTGCTGGCCGACGGCGGCGAAGGCCACGGCCTCGCCCGGCTCGAGGCCCAGCCAGCGGGCCTGCGAGTCGCCCGTGATCCACGACGGCGCCACGAAGACGTTGTCCTGGCCGGGGCGGGCCAGGCGGTCGGCCGGCTCCACCAGTTCCGCGCATTCGGGCAGCACCGGCTCCCGCTCCAGGCGCCCGGACCGCAGGCGGGGCAGTTCGGCGTCCATGAGGGCGGACTGCTCGCCCAGGCGCACCGGGTCCACCCAGAACACCGTCACGCCCTCGGGCAGGTAGTCCGCCAGCAGCGCCGTGGGTCCCAGCCAGGGCAGGTACGATTCGAGGCCCTGGTCGGCGAGCCGGTCCTCCAGGCGGGCCTGCAGGTCCTCCAGCAGGTCGTCCTCCCGGCGGCCGGCCGCGAGCAGGCGCTCCTCCACCCGGCCCAGGCAGGCCAGCACCGCCTCCTCGTCGATGATCAGGTGGCTGACGGGCAGGATCAGGGCCTCGTCGCCCCGCTCGGTGGTGCGCTGGCTCTCGACGTCGAAGCGGCGCACCGACACGATCTCGTCGTCGAAGAATTCCACGCGCAGGGGGCGCTCGCCGGGGGTGAAGATGTCGATCAGGCCGCCGCGCCGGGCGAAGTCGCCCACCTTGGCCACCATGCCCGCGGGGCGGTAGCCCAGGCGCCCCAGGGCGGCGCCCAGGGCGTCCATGTCCTGGCGCTGGCCCACCTTCAGGCGGATGGCGACCCGGTCCAGGGTACCGGGCGCGATCAGGCGCTGGCGCACGCCCACCAGGGAGGTGACGACAAAGGGCGCGGCTTCGGCGCGCAGGCGCTGCAACCCCTCCATGCAGTCGCCCACCATGGAGGGCTCGGGCGAGTTGTGGTCGAAGGCCAGGACTTCCTGCTGGGGCAGGTAGACGACCGTGCCGCGGCCCAGCCAGGTCTCCAGGTCGTCGGCCAGCTGCACGGCCGACTCGCGGTCGGCGGTGACCACCAGGGCGGCGCGGCCGGTGCG
>JACZKN010000146.1 GCA_014859985.1 Candidatus Krumholzibacteriia bacterium
GGGGCCGGCCACCTGCGCAGTGCCGACGGCCGGCGCACCCTGCGCGGCGCCGTGGCGCCCCTGGACCTGCCGGGAGGCCGCACCGACACCATGCTCGTCCTGGAGGACGTCACCGAATTCCTGGAGGCCCAGAAGATGGCCATCAACGCCGAACTGGCCCGGCAGGTGGCCCACGAGATCAAGAACCCCCTGACGCCCATCCAGCTCTCGGTGCAGCTGCTGCGGCAGGCCTGGCGGGACGAACATCCCCGGCTGGGGAGCATCGTCGAGGAAACGGTGGACCGTGTGCTGGCCCAGGTGGAGCTGCTGCGCACCATCGCCGCCGAGTTCAGCCTCCTGGGCCGGCCCGGCGACCTGGGCACCGCACCGGTGGACCTGGCCGTCCTGGTGGGCGAGGCGACCGCCGCCTACGGCGGGGACGCCGGCGCCGGCACGGCCGCTCCGCTGGTGCGCCTGGACCCGGACCCGCCGCCGCCGGTGCTGGCCCACGCCGATTCCCTGCGCAAGATCCTGGGCAACCTGATGCAGAACTCGCTGGACGCGGCGCCGCCGGACCGCAGGGTCACCGTCACGGTCAACTGGCGGGTCGAGCCCCGCAGCGTGACCTTGGTGTGGCGGGACGACGGCACCGGTATCCCCGACCAGGTGGTCGATCGCCTGTTCGACCCGTATTTTTCCACCAAGAGCGCCGGCACCGGTCTCGGGCTGGCCATCTGCCGCAACCTGGCCGACCGCATGGGCGGCCGCATCACCCTGGGCAACCGGGACGACGGCCCCGGCGCCGTGGCCGAGCTGACGCTGCGCCGCGCGCTGCGGGCCGGGGACAAGGAGCTGGAACCTTGAGCGCCGCGATGCACCGTTGCCGGTCCCTGGCGGCGGCCCTGGCGGCCGCCGCCCTGGTCCTGGCGGCCACCGTCGGCGCAGCTGCGCCGCCCCGCCCGGGCGCACCGGAGGTGACCATCGCGCGGCTGCAGTACGGTGGCGGCGGCGACTGGTACTGCGACCCCAGCAGCTTGCCCAACTGGCTGGAGCTGTTCCGGCAGCGCACCGGCATCCGCACCCCCGACGCCGAGGCCACGGTGACCCTCGACAGCGAGGACCTGTACCGCTACCCGTTCCTGTATGTGTCCGGCCACGGCCGCATCCAGCTGGAGGAACGCGAACTGGGGGAGCTGCGCCGCTACCTGGATTCCGGCGGATTCCTCTACGCCGACGACAACTACGGGCTGGACGCCTCGTTCCGGGACATGGTGGCGCGCCTGTACCCGGACGCGGAACTGGCGCCGCTGCCGGCGGGCCATCCGGTGTTCCGCGCCTACTACGACCTGCCGGGCGTGCCCAAGATCCATCACCACGACGGGGAACCCGCGCGGGCCTTCGGCGTAACCAGGAACGGCCGCCTGGTGATTCTGTACACCTGGTCCGCGGACATCGGTGATGGCCTGGAGGATCCCGAAGTCCACGGCGATCCCGCGGAAGTGCGCGAAGCCGCGGCGAAGATGGCCGTCAACATCCTGATGTACGCCCTGACCCGTCCCTGAATCGATACGGACGCAACCGCGAAGAGCGAACCATGACCCACGACCGCAACGACCACCTGGCCCGACTGCTGGGCAGCCTCCTGGGCCGCACCCGGCGCCGGCTGGCCGTGCTCGGTGCCGCCGCGGTGGTGGGCTGGTGCGGCGGGGCGCTGCTGGTCGCCGCCTGGGC
>JACZKN010000147.1 GCA_014859985.1 Candidatus Krumholzibacteriia bacterium
GCGGCGTGAGTTGGCCGGCAACGGCCACGCCGTCCTGGGCTGCGACCTGGCCGACCCGGCCCAGGCCGCGGCCCTGGCCGACCGGGCGGCCGAGGCCCTGGACGGCCTGGACATCGTGGTCAACAACGCCGGCATCTACGAGCCCCACGACCTGCACGAGTCCGGCTGGCTCGGGACCTGGCAGCGGACCCTGGCCGTGAACCTGACCGGCCCGGCCCTGGTCATCGCCGGGGCCCTGCCCCACCTGGAGCAGGCGCAGCGGGCCCACATCGTCAACATCTCCAGCCGCGGGGCCTACCGCGGCGAGCCCGAGGCTCCGGCCTACGGCGCCAGCAAGGCGGGCCTGAACGCCCTCAGCCAGTCCCTGGCCCGGGCCCTGGCGCCGCGGCACATCTCGGTGGTGGGGGTGGCGCCCGGCTGGGTGCTGACGGACATGACCCGGGAGTACCTCGACGGCCCCGAGGGCGAGGCCATCCGTGCCCAGAGCCCCGCCGGCCGGGTGGCCACGGCGGCGGAGGTGGCGGCGGTGGTGGCGCTGGCGGTCTCGGGCCGGGCCGACGCCCTGCAGGGGGCGATCATCGACGTCAACTGCGCCTCGTACCTGCGCTGACGGAGAGCGGGGCGGGTCTATTCGGATGCGTTGGTGCCGCCCAGGCCGAAGGGCAGGTGGGTCAGGTTGCCGAAGGTGACGCCGAACATCATGCGGTCGCGGTCGTTGAGGCCCACGAACAGGCCCGGCTTCAGCGGCCCGGCGGGGATAACGCCCGGGTACAGGTTCAGGCGCCAGCGGAGCTCCTTGGTCCTGGCGTACTGCAGGCTCGCCAGCAGCGAGTTGTGCCGGTCGTAGAAGATGCCCGCCGAAGTGGCCAGGTCCGCCGTCTTGGCGATCTGGTCCACGTCCCGCAGGTTCTTGGCCACCAGCCCCACGCCCCAGGAGAGGCAGCGGCCCTGGTAGTCGGTCAGGCTCATGCCCAGCTCGGCGTGGCCGCCCCAGCGGTAGAAGATGCTGCGCAACCCCTTGCGGTCCAGGTGCCACTTCACCACGTAGTTCTGGCCCATGTTCTGCAGTTCCTCGCGCCCGGGCATGAGCACGGGCTGGTAGGACCAGTCGGCCATGTGCAGGGACTCGCTGAAGAACCGCGAGACCGCGTCGCTGCTGAAGAGGATGATCCCCGCCGGGTTGAAGATCCAGAAGTCCGCCACCGGGTCGGCGTTGGGGCCCTCGCGGTCGTTGTTCTCCACCACCTCGTTCAGGAAGTGGTAGCTGAAGAGGGTCAGGCCGGCCATCAGCCGCGGCCGGCGCCACTCGTGGTAGCGGAAGTATTCTTCCATCATGCGGTAGCTCATGCCGCCGCCCAGCACGTGGTTCATGTAGTTGGGCCAGTACTGGGCGTTGCCCGAGTTGACCGAGACGGGGATCACCTCGCTGGACAGGAAGTCCCAGAAGCCCATCTCGGCGATGGCCCAGCCCGGGAAAGCCAGGTTGCGGGCGACGTTGCGCGCCCCGGTGGCGTAGGCGATGCTGCCGGGCCGGTTGTCCCGGTTGCTGATCTGCATGATGCCGAAGCCGCCGTTGAGGATCAGGCGCAGGGGGTGGATCAGGCTCTGGGAGCCGTAGTCCTGGCCCCGGTAGAAGTAGTAGCTGCCCTCGTGGCCGGGGAGCGAGTCGGTCCAGCCGGCCGCGCCGAAGGTGATGTCCGTGTAGTGGACGCCCGGCTCGGCGCCCGCGTGCGCGGTCGCCGCCACCAGGAGAAAAAGGAGCGTCATGGCCCGTCCGTGGGCCAGGGGTCTCCTGGTCATCTCACACCAGGTCCACGATCGAGCCGTAGTCGGGATCGAACAGCCGCTTGTAGATGCGGCTGGCGAAGCCGTCGGTCATGCCCGCCATGTAGTCGCAGATGATGCGCGCGCGCCGATCGGGCGCGTCGCCGGAGGCCTGCATTTCGGCCTCGACGTCCCGCGACAGCAGGGCCAGCCGGGGCGAGCCCGCCTCGAGGTAGTTGTCCTTCAGGGCGGTGAAGATGCGCTCGAGCATGAAGCCGCCCTTGTGCTCCAGCTGGCAGACCTGGGGCGACTGGAACACCACCTCCCGGGCCAGGCGGGCGTACAGCTTCTGCTCGCGCACCACCGCCGGGTCGATGGCGATGGCGAAGCGGTAGCGGTTGCTCAGGTCGTTCATGAACGTCTCGCGCTCGACCAGCCGGCAGGCCTCGACGAAGGCGCCGATCTTGCGGTTCATCATCCGTTCGAGCCGGTGGTCGGTGATGGCGGCCTTCAGTTCGTCCACCAGCGTCCGTTCGTGGGCGTCCAGCGTCTGCCCCGCGGCCCAGCGCTCCACGGCCGCCAGGTGCAGGAACCCGGCGTTGGCGCTGTCGACCAGGTCGTTCAGCGAATAGGCCGTGTCGTCGGCCCAGTCCATGATCTGGCACTCGAGGCTGCGGAACGCGTTGCGCGCCTTGCCGGGGGCGAGCTCCGCGGGGAAGGGCCGCCCCGCGAACACGAACTCCAGGTAGCGTTGCTGGTCGTCGTACAGGAAGTGCTTGTGCGGATCGTCCCACTCGCGGAACAGGGTCTTGTATTTGAGCACCCCGTCCATGAAGGCGCGGGTGGGATTCATGCCCCGACGGCTGCGGCCGCTGGTGAAGATGATCTCGGTGATCAGGCGCAGCGTCTGGGCGTTGCCCTCGAACCCGCCCCAGGCCTTCATCAGCCGGTGCAGGGTGGCCTCGCCGGCGTGGCCGAAGGGCGGGTGGCCGATGTCGTGGGCCAGCGCGCAGGCCTCGACCAGGGCGGTGTCGATGGCGAATCCCGGCCGCAGCTGCCCGCTGCTGGCGTTCAGCCAGCGGGCGATGGAGCCGGCGATCTGGCTGACCTCGATGCTGTGGGTCAGGCGCGTGCGGTAGAAGTCGTACTCGCCCGACAGGAAGACCTGGGTCTTGGCCTGCAGGCGGCGGAAGGCGGCGTTGTGGATCAGCCGGTCGCGGCCGCGCTGGAACACGCTGCGGAAGTCGGGCTCGCGGGGCTCCAGCTCCCCGCGGTCGAATTCGTTGTAGAAGGCGTTGGGCTCGCTGCCGGTCATCGCGCATCCCTTCCGGCGGCCCGGCGCTGCCGCACCGCCTCGTACAGCAGCACGGCGGCCGAGGCGGCCACGTTCAGGCTGTCACCCGTGCCGGCCATGGGGATGGCCACGCGGCCTTGGGTGGCGGCCAGCCAGGCGGCCGAGACACCGTCGTGCTCGGCGCCCAGGACCAGGGCCAGCGGGCCGGTCAGGTCGACCTCGTCCCACGGGCGGCCGCCGTCGGGGGTGGCCGCCAGGATCGTCACGCCGCGATCGGTCAGCCAGGCCGCGGTCTCGGCCAGGGGGGCCTCGATCGCCGGCACCGCGAACGCCGCGCCCCGCGACGCGCGCAGGCAGTTGGGGTTGCCCGGGTCGGCGCCCTCGCCGGTGCAGACCACGGCCTGGGCGCCGGCCCCGTCGGCGATGCGCAGCACCGCGCCCAGGTTGCCGGGTTTCTCCACGTTCTCCAGCACGACGACCAGGGCCGGGCGGTCGGCCGGCAGCGCGACGTCCGCCAGGACGGCCTCGTGCCGCCGGGCCACCAGCAGCAGACCCTCGCCGCCGGTGCGGTAGGCCACCTTGTCCATCACCTGCGGCGGTACCGCGACCGTCGGCACGCCGGCCGCGGCGATCTCGGCGTAGAGGGCGGCGGTCGCCGTGGCCATCTGCTGCGGGCAGGCCCAGACCTCGACCGCCGGCACGCCCGCGTCCAGGGCGCGCCGGATCACCAGGGGCTCCTCGACGAGGATCAGGCCCTGCTCGCGCCGTTCGCGCCGGCCGCGCAGGCGCACCAGCGCCTTGACCCGGGGGTTGGCGGCGCTGGTGATCTGCAGGGGCGGCCTCACGGCGCCTCCTTCGGCCCGGCGCAGACCGCCGCCACCACGGCGGGCAACGGCACGATGCGGCGGGCCCGGTAGTCGAAGCAGACCATGCCGTTCTCCACCAGGGCGACGGCCTGGCCGTCCTTGGGGCGGGTGACCCGGTAGGCCAGCCGGAAGCCGGCGCGCCCCGGTTCGCAGGCCGCCACCTCGAAGCGCAGCAGGTCGCCGGCGAAGGCCTCGGCCTGGTAGACGATCGCGGCGTCGCCCAGGATCAGCGCGGCGCCGCCGCAGTCCAGTTCGGTCCAGCCGTGGGCGGCCAGGAACGCGACCCGCGCCTCGTGCACCAGCGCCAGCAGGCGGTCGTTGCCCAGGTGGCCGCCGTAGTTCAGGTCGGTGGTGCGCACGGCGATCTCCGTGGCGAACCGGTAGTCTGGGCGGGCGGTCAGTTGGACGCGGGGCATGGGGCTCCTTGGTGCCTGCGGGATCCTGCGAATCTAGCGCGGGGGGCCGGGCGCCGGAAGGGGAAATCCGGGGCCAGGGGAGAAGCGGGTTCATGATATATACAGTTACAGTTGTTGCATGTTTCTGCAGCAGCTAGTTCTCCCGGTTGGCCCGCCGATAGCAAGCCTCCAGGCCGTCGACCAGGGCGTCGAACGAATACCGCTCCCGGACCACCGCCCCGGCACCTGCGCCCAGCCGCTGCCGCAGCCCCGGGTCGCGGGCCAAGGCGGCGAGCGCGTCGGCCAGGGCGCCTGCCTCGCCGGCCGGCACGGTCAGGCCCGAAGCGCCGTCGCTGACCACCTCGCGCACGCCGTCGATGGCGTAGGCCACCACCGGCAGGCCCGCGGCCATGGCCTCCAGCAGCACTAGGGGCAGGCCTTCCCACAGCGAGCTCATGACGAAGACGTCGGCGGCGCCCATCACCCGGTCCAGGTCGGCCAGGTTGCCGGGCATCAGCACGCGATCGCCCAGGCCGGCGT
>JACZKN010000148.1 GCA_014859985.1 Candidatus Krumholzibacteriia bacterium
CCGGACTGGGGCGTCGGCCTGGCCCTGCCCTCGGGCCGGGCCGTGGCCGTGGACCGGGAGCGGCTGCCGGCGGTGGGCCGCGGCCTGCGCGAGGTGTTCCTGCACGAGATGGTCCACGCCCTGCTCTTCCAGGCTGCGCGAGGCGCCTGGCTGCCCACCTGGTTCCACGAGGGCACGGCCATGCAGGCCTCCGGCGAATGGCGCTTCGTCGACACGGTTTCCCTGGCCCTGGCCGGCCGCGTGCCCGAGCTGGGCCGCCTGCAGGCCCGTTTCCCCGCCCCGGCGGCCATGGCCGACCAGGCCTACCGCACCAGCCTGCTGGCGGTGCGCCGCCTGGAGGAGCGCCACGGGCCCGGGGCCGTGGCCCGGGTCCTGGCCGAGACCGCCCGCCTGGACGACTTCGACACCGGCTTCCTGGCCGCCACCGGCGAGGACCCCGTCGCCTTCGCCCGGGAGTTCGACGCCCACATGCGCCTGCGCTTCGGCTGGCTGGTGGCCCTGACCCGCTGGCCCACCCTCTTCGTGCTCATGGGCCTGGTCCTGGCCGTCGGCGCGGTGCGCAAGATCGCGCTCGCGCGCCGCCGCCTGGCCGCCATGGACGACGGCCTGCCCCCGCCTGCGGCCTGAATTCCGGCCGGTCTTGCAATCTGCCTCCCCTTTCCGCGGCCCTAGCCCCGCCCCGGACGTGCCCGGCCCCTCCGCATCGGGCGCCCGGCCCTCCCGGCGCTCCCCGAGGCGCCCCCTGCCGCCCCCGGGTTTCCGGTCGTTCCCCGGGGTTCCCGGTCCGGCGCCGCGTCCGGCCGGCGGCCGGCGGTGGCACTCCGGTTGCACTTCCGGCCCAGGTACGGGAAACCAACGGCCAATCGCACGACCTCCGGGAGAGAACGCCGTGAAGCACGCAGCCATCATCGGGACGATGCTCGCTTTCAGCGCCCTGGGCACGGCCGACGCCCTGGCCCAGGCCGAACCCGTGAGCTTCCACTGGGCGCCCAGCCCGGCCTTCGACGGCCAGGGCAATCCCCGTTCGGAGGCCGTCGGCTACCAGGTCTGGCTGCGCCGCGATTCGGGCTCGCCGGAGCAGGTCGCGACGGTCATGGGCGACACCGTCTACACCCTGCAGGCGGAGGCGGGCGTGGTGCAGCGCATCCGCGTCTGCGGTTTCGACCTCGAGGGCCGGATCTCGCCGTTCAGCGAGTGGTCCGATCCGGTCTACTTCGAGGACGAGATCCGCGGCGGCGACGGTGTGCCCGGCGCCGGGGCCCTGGGCGGCAACTATCCCAACCCGTTCAACCCCGAGACGCGCATCCGCTACGGCATCCCCGACGACCTGGCCACCGGCGACCCGGTGCGCCTGGAGATCTTCGGCATCGACGGCCGCCGCGTCCGCACCTTCGCCGTGGACCGCACCGCCGGCTGGCACGAGGTCACCTGGGACGGCACCAACGACCGCGGCGTCGTCCAGTCGACGGGCATGTACGTGACCCGCCTGGTGGTGGGCGCGAGGGTCCAGACCGGCAAGATGACCATGCTCAAATAAGTCCCCGCCGCGCGGCGGAGCCTTTCCGCCGGGCCCCGGATTGACTAGATTAGCCCCTCGTTGTCGGCAGCGAGGGGCTTTTCCATTGCGAAGGACGGAAATGAGCGAAGAGGCGACCGGGGGACCTTCCCTCATCAAGCTGGGCAAGCTGGCCAACGGCAGGCAGTTCGACAAGCTCGAGGAGCTGTGGCCGGAAGCGCTGGAATCGGGCGACTACACCTGGCGCGAGCTGTTGCCGATCGCCGGGCAGGTGGGCCGCCAGGGGGCCGTGGACCGCGCCGACGGGCTGATGGACAGCCTGGTGGGCCGGGTCCAGGAAAAAGGAGGTCCGCCCGCGGCGCTCGATGCCGCCCGGGGGGCGGCCGCCCAGCTGCCCACCGGCAGCGGGGTCCGCACCCTGGTCCGCCGCCTCTACGCCGCCACCGCCACCGACTTCCCCGACCTCGATTCCCTGCTCGAACTGCTGCTGACCAAGGACCGTCCCCTGGACCAGGGCGTGGCCCTGATGGACCTGTACCTGCAGCTGCGCCCCGGCAGCTACGCGGTCGACCGCAGCCAGCTGGTGCCGGGCGTGGTGGAGACCCTGCTGGCGGACCGCGGCGTGCTGACCGTGCGCTACGACGACCGCAAGGTGGACTACGGCCCGACCACCATCGGCCGCCTCTCGCCCCGGGGCGTCGATTTCTTCCCCGCCCTGGTCCTGTACGACCCGGCCCGCCTGCGCGGCCTGGTCAAGGAGGACCCCGTCGCCTTCGTGAACCTGGCCCTGGACTCGAACCGCGAGGAGCGCCTGGCCTACCGGGATCTCAAGGGCTGGGTCACCGACCTCCTGGGCGAGAAGGGCTGGAAGGACTGGTGGGTCGAGGCCAAGGCCGCCTTGAAGCGCGACCCGCTGATCGGCCTGGGCGCCGGCTCCCAGCCCCAGCTGCGCCGCCTGCGCCAGGCCGACCGCTACGAGGACCGCCTGCGCCGGGAGTTCGACCACCGCAAGGATCCCCAGGACAAGCTGCTGAAGGTCGCCGGCTACCTGGACGAGATCGTCCGGGAGGAGCGCCAGAAGGGCGCCGGCCAGCCCGCCGACCCGGAGCTGCTGCAGTACCTGGGCAACGGCGCGGCCAAGGCCGCCGTGGCCGTCCTGAAGGACCGCCCGGCCCTGGCCCTGGCCGGCCTGGCCCTGCACGCGGAGATCGCCGCCCGCGGCGTGGACGTGGCCACCCCCAATCCCCGCGCCGCGGCCCAGGTCCTGGCCAAGGTGGGCGACCCCGGCCAGCTGGTGGAGGCCCTGCCCGAGACCCTCGTCATGCGCGTGCTGTCGTACCTGCAGACGGCCATGCCCGCCGACTGGGGCAAGGTCTGGAGCGCGGTGCTGATGCGCGCCGGCCGCCGGCTGTGCGACGCGGTCACCCGCGGCCTGCTCGAAGGCGGCCAGGAGGAGGCCCTGGCGGCGGCCCTGCGCCAGGCGGTGCTGCGGCCGACGGCGAGCCCGGACCTGGTGTGCTGGATGTGGCGCAGCCGCTTCACGAGCGGCGCGGGGGGGCGCTTCCTCGAGCGCCAGACGGCGCTGCCGGTGCCGCTGATCGCCGACGCCATGCTCTCGCTGCTCGACTCGGTGGGCAGGCTCTACGGCATGTCCATGGAGGAGAAGCACCTCAAGACCCTGGAGACGGCCCGCCAGACCATTTCGGCCCAGGCCAGCAAGCCGCTGCTGGACCTGCTGGAGTCCGCCAGCCGCGACGAGGCCCTGCGCCTGAAGCGGGTCATCGAGGGCAACGGCGGCCTGGCGCCGGCCCACCGCACCCAGCTGCTGGGCTTCCTGCGGGCGCGCCACGCGGACCTCTTCGTCGAGGTCACCCGCGAGTGGGAGGACCAGAAGGCCATCTACTCCACCGAGAATGGCGTGCGCAAGCAGCAGTCGGCGCTGCGGCACATCATCGAGGAGGAGATCCCCCTAGTGGCCAAGCAGATCGGCGAGGCGGCCAGCTTCGGCGACCTGAGCGAGAACGCCGAATACACCGCGGCCCTGGAGAAGCGCGACCAGCTGGCCAGCACGGCCAAGCGGCTGGAGAACGAGCTGAACCAGGCCCGGGTCATCTCCATCGACGTGGCGGCCAGCGACTTCGTCAACGTCGGCACGCGGGTCACGGTGCGCAACGAGGGCACCGGCGCCGAGGAGATCTACACCTTCCTGGGGCCCTGGGACACGGACACCGAGAACCGGGTGCTCAACTACCAGGCGCCCCTGGCCCAGGCCTTCATGGGGGCGCGCATCGGCACCACGGTCGCCTACGGCGAAGGCGAGGACCGCCGCACCTGGACGATCCTCGCCGTGGAGTCGGCGCTGGACTGAGCCGCCGGGCGGCCGCTAGTCCACGCCCCGCGGAAAGGACGCGTACGCCGCGGCCTGGTCCTGGGGCATGATCACGAGTTCGGCGATGGCCACGTGGGGCGGCCGCGTGGCGCAGTACAGCACCGCGTCGGCCACGTCGGCGGCGCTCAGGGGCGGGAACTGCCGGTAGACCTGGGCCGCCCGCTCGTTGTCGCCGTGGAAGCGCACCTCGCTGAACTCCGTCTCCACCATCCCCGGATCCACCGTCGAGCAGCGCACCCGGGTGCCCAGCAGATCCAGGCGCAGTCCCTGGGACAGGGCGCGCACCGCGTACTTGGTGGCGCAGTACACGTTGCCACCGGGGTAGACCTGCCGGCCGGCGATGGAACCGATGTTGATGACGTGCCCGCGGTCCCGGGCGATCATCCCCGGCAGCACGGCGCGGCTCATCCACAGCAGGCCCTTGATATTGGTGTCGATCATCTCGTTCCAGTCGGCGTCGTCGCCCGTCTGCACCTTGTCCAGGCCGCGGCTGAGGCCGGCGTTGTTGACCAGCACGTCGATCGCCTGCCAGGCGGGGGGCAGGGCCGCCACCGCGGCGTTCACGGCGTCCCGGTCGCGCACGTCCAGCCCGAGGGTGTGGCAGCGCACGCCGTGTTCTGCGGCCAGGCGCTCCGCCAGGTCGGCCAGGCGCTCGCGGCGGCGGGCGGCCAGGATCAGGTGGGAGCCGGCGCGGGCGAACGCTTCGGCGCAGGCGGCGCCGATGCCGGAGCTGGCTCCGGTCACGAAGGCGACGGTGTCCTTCAGGCTGGTCATGGGGTTCTCCGTTGCGGATCGTCCGGCGGGAGGGCCTGGCCGGTCGACCGGTGTCGACCGGCCGGATCCGCAGGTTTGCGGATGACGAACGTGAGGTCCGCATGCCGGGCGGTCAGCCGCCCGAAGGATACGATATGGACCGTCCAGGCTACGGCCTGTGACAACGCCGTCAGGATCCGGTTGGCGGACTGGCTGTATGCGGAACTGTAACAAGCATCGATCGTCAGGCCGTTCGCAGCGCAGAATCGCCGGACGCCGGCCAGCGATACGACCGGGTCGAAGTACGTGCGATATGGACCGAAGCCGGTCTTGCCGGCCGACGCGAGTCCCTGGACATGGCGCACGAAGAGCACATGGACCCAATGGGGGAGCAACTTGGTCAGGAACCCCTTGGCCGATCGTCCGTCCGGGATGAGGACCAGAATAGTACCGCCGGGCCTCGTCCAGCGGACGAGGTTGTGCATGACCTGTTCGGCACCGTCCACATGTTCCAGGACATTGCAGCAGTACACGACATCGTAGCGCGCGTCATCCAGGATGACTGTCCGCAAGTCGCCGACGATTGTCTCTTGAAGGTCACGGCGCTCGTTTATGCGCATATCCAGCGCTTTCTCATCGAGATCGACTCCGGTCAACGTGTATTCCAGATCACCGAGATCGACGTTCCAGCGGCTGCCGCAACCGGCCTCCAGGATCCTCAGGGGACCGTGGTCGTGTGCGGATTCCAGGATGTGCTTCGCGAGAACCTGGCGCTTGGCGCGCCAGGAGTCGAGCTGCAGCGGTTGCATGGTTTCCCCCGGAATGATCGGCGGATTCGCGTCGGCCGCGCCGACAAGTTGTGGGCCAATGCGGATTCTTAGCAGGAAGCTTGCGAAACTGCAACGGGCGAGATGCGGAGCAGCATCCGGCGCGGGTCGCTCAATGCCTGCCGAGAACGTCTCCCTGATCGCTCTCCATCTGCAGCATGTGCTCCAGGTGCCCCGGCTCGATCTCCCCGAACACGGGTTCGCGCCCGTCGGTGAACACCACCGTCCGCATCATGGGCGGCACGGCGCCCAGGTCGGTGCCCCCGGCGTGGACGTGGGCGCTGCCTGCGTACAGGCAGAAGCAGCTCAGCTCGCCGTTGTGGTAGACGTTGATGAGGGTGCCGTAGACCAGGGCGCTGCCCGCGGGGGTGTGCACGTCCAGCTCGCCGCCGGCCAGGTCCGGGCCGGTGCGCACGCTGATCTCGCCCATGGCCAGCTGCGCGGCCACGGCGCGGCGGAACCAGCGGCCCGGGCGCTCGGGCAGGACGACGTCGGTGCCCGGAGTCACGCGCATCACCAGCGAGCCGGGGTACTGGAGGTCCAGGGTGGCTTCGCCCTCGAGCACCAGGTGCGCGCCCGGGCGCAGCAGCGCGGCCACGGCGCCCGGGTTGGCCG
>JACZKN010000149.1 GCA_014859985.1 Candidatus Krumholzibacteriia bacterium
CCTTGCGGGCGCGCTCGCGCACCACGCCCACGCGTGCGGCGAGGGTCGGGTCGCATCCGGCCACGAGCAGGGTGCGCGCCGAGCCGCTGGCGCCGGCCTCGCCCACGCGGATCCCCTTCCAGGCCACGGTCGTCCCCCCGGCGATGCGGCCGTCGGGCACCAGCACCCGGCCCCGGGTCTCCACCGTGGAATGGGCGACCTCGCCCGCCACCTTGACGTCGCCGCCCGCGCGGATCACGGCTTCGGTGACGTAGCGGGCCTGCAGCTCGCCGGCCACCTCGATGCGCGTCTTCCCGTCGCCGACGATGCCGCCGGTCACGGCCAGCGACCCGCCGCAGCGGATCGTGCACGGCTCGAGCATGCCCTTGACGATGATGTCGCCGTCGGCTTCGACCACCGCGCCCGTCTTGATGTCGCCGCCGATGGTCACGCAGCCGGTGTGGTGGATGTTGCCGGTCTCGAGGCTCACGTCGCCCTTGACGACGTAGACATCGTCGACCGAGAGCACGCCGCTGACCACGCGTACCCTCCCGGCCACCGTCGCCTTGAACAGGCGGATGCCGCCTTCGAGCGTCTCGGCCACGCCCTTGCCGCCGCGCAGGCGGGCCTGCTGCGGCTTGGGCACCCCGATGGTCTTGCCGTAGACGTTCAGCCCCGGCGTGCCGGGCACCGGCGGGTGGATCCTGGCGACGATCTCGCCGGCGGCCACCGAGCGGCGCTCCAGCTTCTCCCAGAAGTTCATGATGCCCGATTCCTCGTCCACGGCCCAGCCGGTGGCGAAGAAGTCGCGGGCCCATTCCAGGCGGCCGTCGCGGGGCGGCACCGGGTGTTCGCCCATGATCAGCGGCTGCTCGACCAGGGGGGTCCCGGGGCGGGCCACGGCGCGCAGGATCTCCGCCACCAGGGCACGGTCCGGGTACTCGGGCAGCTTCAGGTCCTCGAACTGTTCGACGATGCGGTCGGCCACCTGGCCGAGATCCGCCAGGGGATCGGGGCAGTCGAGCAGGACGCAGACCTGGTCCCGGGAGACGCGCACCGCGAAGGCCGGCACGGCGGCGGCCGTGTCCTCTACCGCGGTGGTGTCCTGCTCGCTCATGCTGCTCTCTCCGGGCGGACGGCTTCCCGTCCGGCGGCGGGGCCGGACCTGCGGGTTTCCCCGGATGATCGGCAGGAGGCGCGGGGCCTGAACCGAAATCCCCCGGCCGAAGCGGCCTGCTCAGCGGATCAGAACCAGTTTCAGGGAGCGGGGGCCCGGCGCGCCGTCCAGGCGGACGGTGTACACGCCCGAGGCGGCGCTCGCCCCCGCGCCGTCGCGCCCGTCCCAGCGGCGCCGGTGGGACGGG
>JACZKN010000022.1 GCA_014859985.1 Candidatus Krumholzibacteriia bacterium
CGCCGAGGGCGCCTACGCCCTGGTCCTGCCCGCCGGCCCGGACCAGGTCTACACCCTGCGGGCCCGGGCCCCGGGCTACGGCAGCGCCGCGCAGACGGTCACGGTCGGCGGACCCCTGACTGTCGACTTCGTCCTGCCGCCCCGCACCGCCGAGGACTTCGAGACCGGCGGCTTCACCAGCTACGCCTGGCAGCAGGGCGGGGACACCGGCTGGGTGATCGACGCCGCCGTGGCCTGGGAGGGCAGCTTCAGCGCCCGCAGCGGTGCCGTCGGCAACTACGGCCTCAGCCGCCTGAGCCTGGCCTACGACGTGCTGGACGAAGGTGAGCTCTCCTTCCGCTACCGGGTCTCCAGCGAGCCCGGCTACGACAACCTGCGCTTCTACGTGGACGGCGTCCTGCAGGCCTCCTGGTCGGGGGAGGTGCCCTGGACCGAGCACGTGCACCTCCTGGCCGCCGGGCCCCACGTCCTGATGTGGTCCTACGAGAAGGACGAGTCCGTGGCCGAGGGCGACGACGCGGCCTGGCTCGACCTGATCGCCCTGCCGGCCCAGGCCACGCCGCTGGTACCCCTGGCGGAGGTGCAGCCCGCCGCCCTGGCGGTGAGCGCGGGCCCGGGCGGCGCGGTCACCGTGCCGCTGGTGGTGACCAACGGCGGCGACGCGGATCTGGAGTTCACCGTCAGCGCGGGGGCGGTGCCCACGGTCCTGGCGGTGGAGAACCCGGTCAAGCACGTGCCCCTGAAGAAGACGACCCCGGACGACCGCACCGCGGTGGTGCGCACCGCCGGGTCCGGCGGTCCCGACGTGTTCGGCTACGCCTGGCTGGACAGCGACCATCCCTACGGCCCGGCCTACGCGTGGGTGGACATCTCCGGCGACGGCCAGGCCGTGGCCCTGGCCGACGATCAGGTCAGCGGCGCCTTCACTCTGGGCTTCGACTTCCCGTTCTACGGTTCGACCTTTACCCAGGTGCGGATCTGCTCCAACGGGTTCCTGAGCTTCACCTCCACCAGCAACGCCTGGGCGAACCAGGGCATCCCCGACGGGGCCGAGCCCAACAACCTGATCGCCCCCTTCTGGGACGACCTGGCACCGAATCTGGGCGGACAGGTGTACGTGCGGGCCGATGCCGGCCGTTTCATCGTCCAGTTCCAGGACGTGCCCCACTTCGGCGCGCCGGCGATCACCGAGACCTTCCAGGCGATCCTCGCGGCCGACGGGTCCATCGTCTTCCAGTACGCGGACGTGGGCGGCGACGGCGGCTGCACCGTGGGCATCGAGAACGGCTCGGGCAACGACGGCCTGCTGGTGCAGTTCAACAGCCCCGGCTCCCTGCACGCCGGCCTGGCCATCCGCTTCAGCGCCGAACCGCCGCCGGATTGGCTCGGCGCCACCCCCCCCGGCGGGACGGTGCCGCCGGGCGGCCAGGCGACGGTGACGGTGAGCTGCGACGCGGCCGGCCTGGCCGCGGGCACCCACACGGCCTACCTCAGCCTGGTGACCAACGACCCGGCGCGCCCGGTGATCGCCGTGCCGGTGACCCTGACGGTCAGCGAACTGGCCGCGGACGAGCCGAGGGTGCCGCGGGTCCTGGCCTTCGCAGGCGCGGTGCCCAACCCGTTCAACCCCGCCACGGAGCTGCGCTTCGAGCTGCCTACGGAGGCCCGGGTCTCGCTGCGGGTCTACGACGTGGCCGGGCGCCTGGTGCGCACCCTGACGGCCGGCCGGCTGCCCGCCGGCCCCCACGCCGTGCGCTGGGACGGCCGCGACGACCGGGGCCGCGGCGCGGCCTCGGGCACCTACGTGGCGCGGCTGGAGGTGGACGGGGCACCCGTCGCCCGGTCCATGACGCTGCTGCGCTGACGCTTTGCTGCAGCGGCGCGATCGACTGCCGGCGATCCTGCGGGATCGCCGGTGGTTTTTCCGGGGGCCTCGCCGTAGACTGGGGGGGCGACCGGACCTCCTGCCGCGGAAGGACCGCCATGACCCGCAAGCTGCTGACGATGCTGACGATGCTGATGATCGGGGCCTTGTGCGTGCCCGCCGCTGTCCTCGGTACCGAGGTCCAGGTGGGCTGGACCCATGCCGACATCGGGCTGGACCAGGACGGCGACTCGTTCCTGCTGGGCGTGGGCGGCGCCTGGCCCCTGGGCACGGGGCCCTTCGATGTCGCCGCCGGCGGCGAGTACGTGCGCAAACGGGGCGTCCAGCCGATGATGGTGGCCAGCCCCGAGCTGGGCCTGGTGCGCTCGGACGCCGAGGTCACGCTGCACTGCCTGCAGGCCACGGGCTCGCTGGGCTGGTCGCTGCCGCTGGGTGCGCTGGCCCTGCGCCCCTACGCCGGCGGCGCCGTGTCCATCATGCTGGACGAGACCTGGGAGCGGATCGCAGGACCCACCGGCCGCGACTACGGGTACGAGGACGTGGACGTGATCGTGCACGTGGGCCTGCAGGTGCGCTTCGCCGGCCGCTGGTTCGTGGACGGCCGCTACAGCCAGGGGCTGCTGGAGCAGGTGGTGGAGCGCGACGGGGAAGGGTTCACCAAGGAACTCGACCCCTTGACGGGCGCCGAGTACCCCGAGGACGGGGACACGGTACGGTGGGTGCAGGTGGGGGTCGGGGTGGTGTTCTGACCCGTGACCCGCCGCGGTCGGATGCCGGGCCGACGGAATTCCCTTGGGGGAAGCTGGATCTTCTGGTCCACGACTCGGGAGGGTGAAGCCGAAATTGCTTCCCGCAGCGCCGGCGATCTCATTTCTTGAGTAGCAGCAGCATGCCCAGCACCGCCAACGCCCCGGCCACCAGCCGCCGAAACGCCGCGTCGCTCAGCCGGATGTGGATCCGGTCGCCGATCCACGCCCCCAGCAGCACCGCCGGCAGCACCGCGAGCATCGACACGAGCCGGGCCGGCGTGACCAGCCCGCTCAGGGCGTAGACGGGCACCCGGATCAGCCCCATCAGGAGGAACAGGGTCATCAGGCTGCCGCGGAAGGCGGTCTTGTTCGGCGCCGTCAGGTGGTACCAGATGATCACCGGCGGGCCGCCCGCGCCGAACAGGCCGTTCAGCACGCCCGAGGCCAGGCCCGTGGGCACGGCCAGCCAGCCTGGCAGGTCCCGGTCACGGCGGGCGGGCAGGCGCAGGAACACCAGGCCGACGGCGATCAGGAACCAGCCCAGGGCGGCCATGGCCAGGGCGGTGTCCGTGGTGTTCAGCAGCCGGGTGCCCACGGGGATGCCCGCGGCGATGCCCACGCCCAGGATGGCGATGGGTTTCCAGCGCACCTCGCGGCGGGCGCGCCAGCTGAGCAGCACCTCGGCGGGCAGGTTCACCAGCAGCAGCACGACCACCGGGTCCTTGATGTCCGGGAACAGCAGCGCCAGCAGGCCTAGGGCCACCAGCCCCGAGCCGAAGCCGAACAGCACGTAGACGATCTGGGCCAGGACCAGCACGGCGCAGGTCAGGGCGTACTGCAGGGGGCCGCTGAAGATGGTCTCGGGCAAGGTGGCTCCGGGGTCGGGGACAGGGTGGCGGCCGGGCTCAGAACCACCAGCTGAGGCCGGCGCTCAACCAGGTGGCATCGTCGTCGGTGGACCAGGGCTCCGGCAGTCCGTCCGGACCGACCGGCCGCAGGTTGGCCAGGGCGACGTCCAGATCGGCCGGCCCGAAGTGGACCGCCAGGCCGGCGCTGACGGGGACGTCGTTGCGCGCCGTGGCCCTGCCGGAACCGGTGCCCAGATCGGCGTGCCGGTAACCCGAGGCGAGCCGCACGCTCAGCAACGCATGGATGCGCGCCTCGAACGCCAGGCGGAACTCGAACACGTCCGCGGTGACGGTGGCGTGGCCGTCCGTCGCGTGGCGCGTATCGCGCCAGTCGACCGCCAGCAGTCCCAGGTGGTCCGGGTCCGGCAGCCAGGTCAGACCCGTGCCCAGGCGCCACAGCCGGCGGCTGGGGGAGCCGAGGACCGGGTCCAGGTCCCGCTTCTCGATCCGGTGCTCGATCACCGGCACGAGCACCAGCCCGTCGGCCACCTGCACGAAGCCACGGCTGCGCAGGCCGTAGGATGCGAAGGTGCTGTGCTCCCGGGTTTCGCCGGCGTCCACCGTGCTTTCCTGGGCCAGGCGCACCAGTTCGCCCGCCAGGTCGAGGTAGGCGGTCTCGCCCAGGTCGCAGCGCGCGCCGAGGCCGAACTCGTCGCGCTCCCGCCGGACCTCGAGGACCGGCGTGGGTCCGTGCTCGCCGCTGCCGTGCCGCAGCGACAGGCCGGCGGCCAGCCCCCCCAGCCGGCGGGCGAACACCACCTGCCAGGCGCCGCC
>JACZKN010000150.1 GCA_014859985.1 Candidatus Krumholzibacteriia bacterium
GCCGCCGCCCGCCGACGAGCCCGGGCGGGCCCCCCGGGGGGCCCGCCTTCGTCATGCCCGCCGGGCGGGAACCCGGACCGCCCGGACCGGGTATCACCGGGACCGGCCCGACCACGGGCGGAATCGTCGATCCTTCCTAGAATGATATGAAAGGAACCGCCCATGCCCGGAGGACCGACCATGTTCAAGATCCTGATCGCCGGCACCCTGTTGTTGGGGTCGCTGGTGTTGCTTTCGGGCCTCTCGCCGGCGCTGGGCCGCCTGCGCGACGTGATCGAGGCCATCGTCCCCGTCGCCCACGCGGGCGACGGGACCGGACCCGCGGCCAAGGAGCAAGGCAAGGTGCGCAAGAGCGACGACGAGTGGAAGAGGATCCTCAGCCCCGAGCAGTACCAGGTGATGCGCTGCAGCGCCACCGAGGCCCCCTTCACCGGCAGGTTCTGGAACCACAAGGAGGACGGCACCTACGTCTGCGCCGGCTGCCGCGCCGAGCTGTTCAGCTCCTCCACCAAGTACGAGTCCGGCAGCGGCTGGCCCAGCTACTTCGCGCCGGTGCACAAGACGGCCATCGGGGAGTTGAAGGACATCTCCCTGGGCATGGTGCGCACCGAGATCATCTGCAGCCGCTGCGAGGCGCACCTGGGCCACGTCTTCAACGACGGCCCGCGCCCCACCGGGCTGCGCTACTGCGTGAACTCGGCCTCCCTGGACTTCGTGCCGAAGGCCGCGGGCCAGGCCGACGCGAAGGCCGCAGGCAAGCCCCGCAAGGAGTGACCGCGTGCCCGCTCCGGCCGTGGCGGTCCCGGCGGGCCGCCCCCTGACCCACACCCTGATCACCGGCGCCTCGGCCGGGCTGGGCCTCGAGTTCGCCCGGCTGTTCGCCGCCGACGGCCATCCCCTGGTGCTGGTGGCCCGCCGCGAGGACCGGCTGGCAGCCCTGGCCGCGGCCCTGCGCAAGGATTTCGAGGTCGATGTGCAGGTGATGGCGGTCGATCTGGCCGCGCCCGGCGCGCCCGCGGCCCTGGCCGCCGGCCTCCGGGCGGGCGGTCCCGGCATCCGCCACCTGGTCAACAACGCCGGCGTCGGCTGCTACGGGCCCTGCGTGGACCGCGACCCGCAGGTCTACCGGGACCTGCTGGACCTGAACGTGCGGGCCCTGACGGACCTGACCCGGCTGCTGCTGCCTTCGCTGCTGGCGGCGCCGGCGGGCCTGCGCCGCGGGGTGCTGAACGTCGCCTCGACGGCCGCCTTCCAGCCCGGGCCCCTGATGGCCGTCTACTTCGCCAGCAAGGCCTACGTGCTGTCCTTCAGCGAGGCCCTGCACGAGGAACTGCGGGGCTCCGGCGTCACCGTCACCGCCTTCTGCCCCGGGCCCACGCGCACGGAGTTCTTCGGACAGGAGGCGATGATCCCGCCCGGCGCCGTGCTGCCCGACGGCAGCCTCGATCCGGAGGCCCTGGCCCGCCACCGGCGCCGCGACCGTCGGCGCATGGACCCGACGGCGGCCGCGCGGAGCGGCTACCGGGGCTACCTGGCGGGCAAGGCGGTGGTCATTCCCGGGCGCGGCAACGCGCTGCTGGCCCAGTCGTCGCGGTTCCTGCCCCGGGCCGCCGTCCGGCGGATCGTGCACAGGATGATGAGGAAGTAGCGTGGCCGGACGATCAGGCCGGACGCTCAGGCCCCGCCCGCGTCCTCCCGCTCGCTGCGCAGCGCCTGGCCGTGCCAGGCCAGGGCCAGGGCGGCCCTGCCCACGGGATCCAGTTCGCGGTAGGCGCGTTCCTTGCGGTCGTCGTCCAGGGCCAGCGCGTGCAGCAGCAGGTCGGCCAGGCGCCCCAGGGTCGTGCCCCCGGGCGCTTCCCATTCGCCGGCGGCGCGCTCCTGCAGGGCGGCCAGGATGCGGGGGCGCAGGGCGTCGGCGGCGGCCCGGGCGGGTTCGTCGTCCGCCAGCAGCTCCGCGTCCACCTTGCGGTACAGGCGGTCGCTGGCCGCCTCGCTGATGGCCACCCGGCCCAGGGCGGCCAGGATCAGCACCCAGCGCCCGTCCTCCAGGCGCTCGTGCTGGACGATCTCGGCCAGGGTGCCCAGCCCCGACAGCTCGGGGCCCCGCTCGTCCCGGGGGGCGCCGGGGTGGTAGGGCGTCAGCACCAGGCGCCCGGGCCCGTCCATCAGGTCCTCCATCATCTGGCGGTAACGGGTCTCGAAGACGTGCAGGGGCGCCACCACGCCGGGGAACAGGTAGAAGTCCGGCAGGGGGAACACGGGCACGTCGGTCAGGGTGCGGGGCTGGGACGGCATCGCGGGTCGTCGCTCTCCGGGTGGTTGGGGTCGGGGGCGTCGGCTGCCCCACAAGGTAGGAGAGATTCCGCCGGCGACCACCCGCCCGCGGCCCGGGCTCACCCGGCGGTCCAGGCCGCCGGATCCAGGTGCAGCCAGGCCGCCAGGAGCGCGTGCACGTCCTGGTACTCGGCCTTCAGGTCCCGGGGATACTCGAAGAAGAGCTCGACGGCGGTGGCGAGGAATTCGGCGGGGCTTTCGGCGGCGTCCTGGTCGAACAGCACCTCCCGGCGGCGCTTGCACAGCTTGCGGTGGCGGGCGAAGGCGGCGGCGAACGCCTCGTTCCAGCGGGCGGCCAGCGCCGGGTCCGCCAGCAGCGGCATGCCGTCGGCCTCGCCCGTCCGCTCGTCCAGCTGGTGGGCGAACTCGTGCAGCACCACGTTGTAGCCGTCGTGGGCCTCCGCCTCGCGGACCACGTCCTGCCAGCTGAGGATCACCACCCCCCGCTGCCAGGATTCCCCGGCCAACTCGTCCTCGCCCTCGTGGACGAACCCGTGCTCGTCCTCCACGCCGTGGTCCACCACGAAGGCCTCGGGGTAGATGAGCACCGTGTCCAGGCCCGGGTACCAGTCGGCGTCCGGCCGCAACTGCAGCAGGGCGGCCAGGCCGGCCACGATGAGCTCCATCTCCCGGGTGACCGCCAGGCCGGCGGCGCCCTCGAAGTGCTTCTCCGCCAGCAGCACCTGCACGGCGCCCTCGTGGGCGGGGCGCAGGTCCGCCGGCAGGGCGGCGGTCAAGGGGGCCAGGCGGTGCATGAGCTCCCGGTCGGCGTCCGCCAGGGGGGTCTGCAGCAGCCTGCGGCGGCGGCGGCCCTTGAGGAAGAACACGGAACATCCTCTCGTCGGCGCGGTTGCCCGGGGTCCGGGCGGCTGGGGACGGCCCGATGGTACCGGCGGCGGGCCCGGCGGGGAATACCCTTTTCGCGGCGGGTCGCGCCGCCTATACTCGGCGTGCCACTCCAACCGCCCGGCAAGGAGAGATCCCGTGAAGCACGTGACGGCCATCATCCTCGGCGGCGGACGCGGCACCCGCCTCTACCCCCTGACCCTCGAGCGCAGCAAGCCCGCGGTGGCCTTCGCCGGCAAGTACCGGCTCATCGACATCCCCATCAGCAACTGCATCAACTCGGGGCTGAAGAAGGTGTTCGTGCTGACCCAGTTCCTGTCGGCCAGCATGCACCGGCACATCATGCGCACGTACCGCTTCGACAAGTTCACCGAGGGCTTCGTGGACATCCTGGCCGCCGAGCAGACACCCGAGCGCGCCGACTGGTTCCAGGGCACGGCCGACGCGGTGCGCGCCACCCTGAACCACACCATGTACTACGACTCGCGGCAGGTGGTGATCCTCTCGGGCGACCATCTCTACCGCATGGACTATTCCCAGCTGGTGAAGGCCCACCGGGAGAGCGGGGCGGACATCACCCTGGCCGTCTACCCGGTGGTGCGCGACGAGGCGCCGCGCCTGGGCCTGCTGCGCGCCGACGCCGACGGCCGCGTGACGGAGTTCGTGGAGAAGCCGCAGGACCCGGCGGTGATCGACCGCTTCCGGGCGCCCGCCGACCTCTTCACCCGGCGGGGCCTGGAGGTCCGGGGCGAGCGCTACCTGGCCTCCATGGGCATCTACGTGTTCGAGGCCGACGTGCTGAAGGAGCTGCTGGCGGACACCGGCAAGACCGACTTCGGCGGCGAGGTGATTCCCGACGCCATCGGGGACCGCAAGGTGGTGGCCTATCCGTTCAACGGCTACTGGCGCGACATCGGGACCATCGCCTCGTTCTACGAGGCCAACCTGGACCTGGTGCGGCGCACCCCGGAGTTCGACCTGCACGCGGCCGGCTGGCCCTTCTACACCCGTTCGCGCTCGCTGCCGCCCAGTCGCATCGTGGGCTCGGAGATCCACGACAGCCTGCTGGTGGAGGGCGCCTGCATCACCGGCGCGGTGATCGAGAACTCCATCATCGGCGTGCGCGGCCAGGTGGGCGAGGGCTCGGTGCTCCAGGACGTGATCATGATGGGCAGCGACTTCTACGACGGTGAGCGCCGCCTGGGCGACCTGGAGCAGTGCGCCGACGACGCGCCGCCCATGGGCGTGGGGCGCGACTGCCGCATCGAGCGCTGCATCATCGACAAGAACGCCCGCATCGGCGACGGCGTGGTGATCACGCCGCGGCCGGACATGGCCGACTACGAGGGCAGGCGCCGCTGGATCCGCGACGGCATCACCATCATCCCCAAGGGCACGGTGATCCGTTCGGGTACCGAGCTCTGATGAGGCTGCGCCTGCTGCCGCCCCTGCTGGCGGGCCTGGCCGGCCTGGCCGCCCCCGCCGGGGCCGCCGCGGAGCCGTGCGGGCGCCTGGAGCTCGAGGTCTACGGCACCGTCCCGTCCCTGTTCTACGGCGACCTGCCCGACTCCCTGGCGGGCCTGCTGCTGCGCTGGACCGACGCCTGCGGCCCGGCCGAGGTGATCGGGCGCACCCGGATCCTGGCCTCCATCTGGGACGACGCCTTCGACGAGTGGGTCTACGAGGACACGATCATCGACGACCTGGCCGCCTATGGCCGGCTGCTGGCCAAGGGGCGGGATCCCGCAGCCGACGATCCGCGCGAGCGCTACGACCTCTTCACCGTGTCCCTGGCCGACCAGCTGCTGCCCCACACGGACCGCGGCAGCCTCGAGGAGTTCTTCTGCCTGTTCTACTCCGGCCGCACCGGCGAGGCCTGGACGCTGCTGGGGTCGCCGGAGCTGGCGGACACGGAACTGGCGCGGCGGTACGGCAACGAGCGGGAGATCCTGCAGAAGCCGCAGCCGGTGGTGACGGTCGCCCTGGGCGGCGGCGCCTGGCTGCCGGGCGGGGACCTGGATTTCGCGGGCGACAAGACCCTGGTGGGAGCCCTGGTGGGGGCGCGCGGGCACATGTGGCTGGGCCGGATCGTGCTGGAGATGCGGGTCGGCCGCACGGCGCGGCCCTACACCGTGGACGAGCAGGGGCTGCCCCGGCTTTCGGACCGCTTCGACGCCGTGCTCCTGGGCATCGAACTGGGGCGCATCATCACCGTGAGCGACCGTTTCGCCGTGGACCTCTTCGGCGGCGTCGGCGCCGACGCGGTCAAGCCCTTCAAGGACGAGGACCTGACCCTGGGCACGGTCCAGGGCAGCCTGGGGCTGGGCTGCCGCGTCTTCGCCGGTCCGAACCGCAGCTGGATGTTCGGCCTGGACGGGCGCCGCGAGTGGCTGGCCGACCGCAACACCTCCGGCACGCCCCTGGGCGGGCAGGCCTGGAGCCTGCGCCTGGTCTGCGGCATCGTGCTGGACCAGGGACGAGGGGCGCGGGCGCGGGCTCTGTCCCCGTAGGCGGCACCCGGGGCTTTGGCGGGAGGCGGGCCGGATGCTATGATGGCCCCGTGCCGCCCGACCGCACCGAACCCGGAGCACCCCATGGCCCGCACTGCCAACCGACCGGCCGCCGACCGCACCCTGCGCCGCCACCTGCTGGTGGTCGCCCTGGCGGCCCTGGCCTGGCGGATCGTGGCCTGGGCGCTGCTGGCGCGCACGCCCTTCTTCGCCTCGCCGGTGGTGGACGCCTCGCACTTCGACCTGTGGGCCCGCGCCCTGCTCGCGGGGCAGGATTTCCAGCCCGGGGCCTACTTCAAGCCGCCCTTCTACCCCCACCTGCTGGCGGTCCTCTACAACCTGGGCCTGGGCCTGCGGGGCGTGTACGCCCTGCAGGGCCTGGCGGGCACGGGCACGGCGCTGCTGACGGTGCTGATCGCCCGGCGCGTGCTGCCGCCGCGGGGGGCGCTGGCGGCCGGCCTGGTGGTGGCGCTGCTGCCGATCCTGCCCTTCTTCGAATTCCAGCTGCTGGCCGAGAGCTGGTCCACGCTGCTGACCCTGATGGGCGTCGCCTGGC
>JACZKN010000151.1 GCA_014859985.1 Candidatus Krumholzibacteriia bacterium
CACCAGCACGGCCAACCCGCCCGGCCCCCGCTGCTGGCCGACCTGGTGGGGCCGGGCGGGTTGGCCGTGCTGGTGGTGCCGATCGACAAGGAGGCGCCGGTCGGCCGGCTGATCATGCCCCAGGTCCAGGCCATCCGCGACCTGCTGGACGGCGGCGCCCAGGCCCTGGTGGTCCAGCAGGACGGCCTGGCCGCGGCCCTGGCCAGGCTGGCGGTGCCGCCCCAGCTGGTGGTCACCGACAGCCAGGCCTTCGCCCAGGTGGCGGCGGTTGTGCCGCCGGAGGTGCCCTTGACCGGCTTCTCGGTGCTGATGTCCCGCTACAAGGGCGACCTGGCCCTGCAGGCCGAGGGCGCCGCCGCGCTGGAGCGCCTGCGCCCCGGGGACCGGGTGCTCATCGCCGAGGCCTGCAGCCACCACCCGGTCGAGGACGACATCGGCCGGGTCAAGCTGCCCCGCTGGCTGGACGAGCTGGCCGGTGGCCCCCTCTGCTACGACACGGTGCAGGGCCATGACTTCCCCGCCGACCTCGCGCCCTACGCCGTGGTGGTGCACTGCGGCGCCTGCACCCTCAACCGCCGCGAGATGCAGATGCGCCTTGAGCGCTGCCGGGCGGCCGGGGTGCCGGTCACCAACTACGGCCTGGCCATCGCCCGGCGCTTCGGGGTGCTGGAGCGGGCGCTCGGGCCGTTCAGGCTCTCCGTGTAGGCGCTTTTCATTTGACAGCCCGTCGCGGCGATCGTTCTGTTGGTGTTACGATCGCGTGGTTCGTAACACTGGGGGTGATGGTGTGGGTGGTGGTGCGCATCGCCGGGATGCCCTGACCTTGGGCCGGGCCTGCGGAGCGGTCCTGCTGCTGCTTCTGCTGCCGGCCGCCGGCGCCTTGGCCCACGGCGTGGGCAGCGAGATCGGACGGGCCGATGCCGTGACGGTGACCTTCCGCCACGACGACGGGTCGCCCCTGGCCGGCGTACCCTGCGAGGTGCTGCCGCCGGACGGCGGCCCCGCGTTCCAGACCGGGCGCACCGACCGCCTGGGCCGGGTGGTCTTCGTGCCCGATCGGGACGGCCGCTGGACGGTCCGGGTCACCGGCGAAGACGGTCATGGCGCCGTGGTGCCGGTGGTGATCGACGCGGCGTCCCTCGGCACCGGCAGCTTGCCAACCCCGCCGCCGGCCGGCCGCGGGTGGAAGCTGCTGACCGGCGTCGGCGTGCTGCTGGGGGTCTTCGGCATCGTGTCGTTGACCCTGCAGCGGCGCAAGTGAGCGGGACGGCCTGACCCTTCCGGGAGGCGCGGTGCACATCCCCGACGGCTTCATCGCCCCCCAGGTGTACGGGCCGGCCTACGGCGCGGCGGGGGTGCTGTGGGCCGTGGGCCTGCGCCGTCTGCGCCGCCGGCTCGACCCGGCGGCGGTGCCCCGCCTGGCCGTGGCCACGGCGGCGGCCTTCGCCCTGATGATGGTGTCGCTGCCCCTGCCCGGCGGCACCACGGTCCACGTCTCGGGCGTGGGCATGGTCGCGGTGCTGTTCGGGGTGTGGCAGGCATTCCTGGCCTTGTCCCTGGTTTACCTGTTGCAGGCGTTCATGTTAGGCACGGGCGGGGTGACCGCGCTGCCGGTCAACGCCCTGGCCATGGGGCTGGGGGGCAGCCTGGCGGCCGTCGGCGCGCTGCGGCTGCTGGGTCGTGGCCGGGTCGGCCTGTTCCTGGCGGGCTGGTTCGGGACGGTGGTGCCGGCGGTGATCGTGGCCTTCGTGCTGGGCCTGCAGCCGCTGGTGGCCCGGGCCGCCGACGGCACGCCCCTGTTCTTCCCCTTCGGCTGGGCGGTGACCCTGCCGGCGGTGGTGATCCCGCACCTGGCGGTCGGCGTGGCCGACGGGGTGCTGGCGGTGCTGGCCTGGCGCATCCTGGCGCCACAGGAGGAGCCGTGAGGGACCGCGCCCTGCTGCTGGGCTACCTGGCGGCCGTGGTCACGGCCACGCTGGTGCACGACCCGCGCGTGCTGGGCGCGGGGGCCGTGCTGGTGCTGCTGTCGGCCGGCCGGGACCTGCCGCGGCTGCTGCGGCGGCTGCTGCGGGCGACGCTGCCCGTCGTCCTGGCGGTGTCCCTGGGCTACGTCGTCGCCGCCCGGGACGACCTGGCCACCGCCGGCGCCGTGCTGCTGCGCCTGGACCTGCGGGTGCTGCTGCTGGTGGGCCTGGCCCTGCGGGTGCTGCCGGCGGTGAACCTGCAGCGGGCGCTGGGGTTCTCGGACAGCCTGCGCTTCCTGCTGGTCCTGGCCACCAGCCAGGTGCTGGCCTTCGGGCGGCTCTTCGCCGATTTCCGCCACGCCCTGGACGCCCGCACGCCGGCGAGGGTGGGGCCACCGACGGCGCTGCGCCACGGCGCGGCCACCGCCGCCTGGTTCGTGCGCCGGGCCGAGCACGACGCCGCGGCCATGACCCAGGCCCTGGACGCGCGGGGGTTGTTCCTTGATCGCGACTGAGCAGCTGCGCCACGCCTACGGGCCGACGGTCACCCTGGCCGGCGTGGACCTGGTGCTGGCGGCCGGGCAGAAGGTGGTGCTGCTGGGCAGCAACGGCTGCGGCAAGTCGACCCTGCTGAAACTGCTGGCGGGGGTCATCGCGCCGTCGTCCGGCCGCGTGCTCTACGCCGGCCGCGCCGTGCACGAGGGCCTGCGGGACAAGGGCTGGCGCCGGCGCTTCCGCCGCGAGGTGGGGCTGCTTTTCCAGAACCCGGACGCCATGCTCTTCAACGCCACGGTGCTGGACGAGATCGCCTTCGGGCCACGCCAGCACGGCCTGGACTCGGCCGGGGACCGCGCGCGCGACTGGGCCGGTCGCGTGGGGCTGGACGCGGTGCTGGACCGCGCCCCCTGGACCCTGAGCGCCGGCCAGAAGCAGCTGGTCTGCCTGGCGTCGCTGCTGGTGCTGGAGCCGCGGCTGCTGCTTCTGGACGAGCCCACCAGCGCCCTGGACCCGCGCAGCACCGGCTGGCTGGTGGATTTCCTGCAGGACCTGCCCCAGACCCTGCTGGTGGCCACGCACAACCTGTCCCTGGCCTCGGAGCTGGGGGAGCGCTGCCTGGTCGTGGGTGAGGACCACACCATCATCCACGACGGCGACGTGCTCGCCCTGCGGGGCGACCACGAGGTGCTGGCGCGCGCGAACCTGGTGCACACCCACCGCCACCGCCACCGGGACGGCGAGGTGCAGCACCGCCACTACCACACCCACGACTGGGACTAGCCATGACCGACGGCACGCTCCGCCGCTTCACCGTCTCCTTGCCGGCTGTCCTGATGGACGAGCTGGACCGCCGCATCGTGGCCCGGGGCTACGACTCCCGCTCCGAGCTGGTGCGCGACCTGATCCGCGGCCAACTGGTCCGCGACGAGTGGGAGAAGCTCGACGGCGACGTCCACGGGGTGCTGACCATCTGCTACGACCACCACCGGCGCGAGCTGAAGGACCGCCTGCACCGCATCCAGCACCGCGACTACGTGCATATCCTGTGCAGCACCCACGTGCACCTGGACCACGACAACTGCCTGGAGACCATCATCCTGCGGGGCACGCCCGCCGAGATCGAGAAGATGGCCCTGGCGATCCGCGGCCTCAAGGGCGTGGTGTTCTCGGAGCTGGTGCGGGCGGCGGTGCCGGGGGCCTAGTTTCGGCCCGCCCGCCGCCGCCAGCGCGGGGCGTCGCCGGCCTCGTGCCAGCCGACGGTCTCGCCGATCGTGTCGGCCAGGGCGACCAGCGCGGCGCGGGTATCGGCGGCCGTCGGCTTGCCCCGGTAGAGGTCGTAGGCGCCGCGCCGGTCGGCCGGCGTGTGGTTGGGCATCACGACGTTGGCGCCGGCCAGCAGCCCCAGGCGCCGGCCGGCGGGCTCCAGAGCCTCCAAGGCCGTGGTGGCGGCGATGTTGGCGTCCGGCAGCAGCAGGCGGGCGCAGGCGATCATGGCCAGGCCCAGGTCCAGCTGCCGGGCCGGAGCGCAGGGGGCGTCGGCCAGGGGGGTGCCGTCGTGGGGGATGAACGGCCCCATGCCGATCATGTCCACGTCCCGGTCCCGCAAGAACAGCAGGTCCGCCGCCAGGTGGGCCGCCGTCTGGCCCGGCAGGCCGATCAGCACGCCCGTGCCCACCTGATAGCCCGCATCCCGCAGGAGGTCCAGGCAGGCGGCCCGCCCGTCCCAGTCCTGGTCCGCCGGGTGCAGGGCGCGGAAAAGCCCCCGGTCCGAGGTCTCGATGCGCAACAGGTAGCGGTGGGCGCCGGCCTCGCGCCAGCGGCGGTACGCGGCCGGGGACTGCTCGCCCAGGGAAAGGGTCACGCCCAGGGAGCCGCCGGTGGCGGCGTGGATGGCGACCAGGGCCTCGGCCACGAACTCGATGAAGGCCGGATCGCGGCGTTCGCCCGCCTGCAGGACGAGGGAGCCGTAGCCCGCGGCGTGGACCCCGCGGGCGGCGGCGACGATCTCCGCGGCATCGAGCTGGTAGCGGACGGCGCCGCGGTTGTCCCGGCGGATCCCGCAGTAGCGGCAGTTCTGGACGCAGTGGTTGCTGAACTCCACCAGGCCGCGGGCGCGGATCACCGGGCCCACCTCCCGGCGCTTGACGGCGTAGGCGGCGGCGTGCAGGGCGGTGCGGTCGGTGGGGCCGTCGGCGGCCAGCAGGGCGGCCCAGTCCGCCAGGCCGAGGGTGTCGGGGGCGGCCTGGGCCTGGACCAGGAGGGCGGCGGTGCCGGGGGACGGATCCATGCGGTTAATCTAGTAACATATCGGGGGGATTCCAGGAAAACCGGCACAAGCCACGGTGGAAAGGGGCCTCGTGGCCGGCCCCGGCAGAGCCGGGGGGCATGTTGATCTATCTCGTTCAACGACAAGAGGCTTGTATATCGTCGGCGTGTGGTTGTTTAAAACTTGACAACAACTGTTCCGCAAAAAACATTTCAATCAGGCGGCCGGTACCCCGTGCCACGGCCGGCCGCCAACCCGGGATCCGGGCCCTTCCGGAGCCACGAGGCCCAACCGACAGGGGTGGATGCATGGTCCGATTCTTCCTCGAGCGAGACCGGGTCGCCGACCTCGTCAAGCATCTCATGGAGCGCCGGACGGTCTACGCGCCGCACCGCAAGGGCAGGCGATCCTTCGCCTTCGCCAGGACGGCCGACCCCGCGGCCGTGGTGCTGGACTACCCGCGCACGCTGCACTCGGTGAAGAAGTTCTTCCTGCCGCCGCGGGAGGAACTGCTGCGCTTCGACCTGACGGACGACACGTTCGCCGCCGGCGAACCGGAGCCGTCCGGTGCCGCGTTCCTGGGCGTGCACAGCTACGACGTGGCCGCCGTGCGCCGCCTGGACCACAACTTCAGCGCGGGCAACGCCGAGCGGAACTACCTGGTCCGGCGCCAGGGGGCGGTGTTCATCGGCGTGGGCTTCGAGCCGGACAAGTTCCACTTCTCCGGCTCGGTGGGCATCGAGCCCGACGACACCGCCGGCTGCGACGCCTTCCTGACGAAGCTCCTGGACGGCTACGTGCTGGAGATCCTGACCCCGACGGGACGGGAGCTGCTCAAGGGGCTCGAGTTGCCGCCGTACGAGGGCAACGATCCCCCGGCCCACCCCTTCCAGCAGCACATCTACGTGCCCCAGTCCCGGCTGGGCCGGATCATGGACAAGAGCTACGAGCACCCGGTGTGGGCGGAGGCGTCGCGCACCTGCGTGGGCTGCGGCACCTGCAACCTGGTCTGCCCCACCTGCTACTGCTTCGACGTCCAGGACCACGTGGACATCACCGCCACCGGGGGCAGCCGCGAGCGCACCTGGGACGGCTGCATGCTGCGCGGTTTCAGCGAGGTGGCCGGCGGCGAGGTCTTCCGCGAGGGACTGCCGGAGCGCCAGCGCCACCGGGTGCTGCGCAAGTTCAAGTACCTCAGCGACACGACGGGGGTGCCCTGGTGCGTGGGCTGCGGCCGCTGCACGGCCGCCTGCCCCGCGGGGATCAGCATCGCCAACATCGTCAACCGGCTGGTGGGCGACGCCGAGCGCACGCCGGTTGCGCCCATCTAGACCGGATTCCGGGGAGCTAGGCATGAAGCTGCAGGATCTGATCAACCCCGCCGCGGCGAAGGAACTCTACCTGCCGGTGATGGCGGAGATCCGGGACGTCCGGAAGCTGACGGAGCTCGAGACGCTGTACACCGTGGCCCTGCCCGGAGGGGCGGAGCTGGGGCACCAGCCGGGGCAGTTCGTCGCGGTCTCCCTGTTCGGCGTCGGCGAGGCGCCCTTCTCCATCTCGTCGTCCCCCACCCGCCGCGGCGTCTTCGAGCTGGGCATCCGCCGGGTCGGCATGCTCACCGACGTGCTCGCGGGCTGCACGGCGGGGCGGAAGATCGGCATCCGCGGGCCCTTCGGCCGCGGCATCGACGTCGAGCGGTTCAAGGGCAAGGACGTGCTGATCGTCGCCGGCGGCATCGGCCTGGTGCCCATGCGCTCGATGATCAACTACGTGCTGGACCGCCCCGGGGACTTCGGCCGCCTGATCATCTGCTACGGCAGCCGCAGCGACCGCGAGCTGCTTTTCACCGACGAGCTGGAGAAATGGCGCCGGAACCCGAACGTGGATTTCCGGGTCACCGTCGACCGCGGCTCGCCGGACTGGACCGGGCACACGGGCGTGATCACGACCCTGATCCCGGGCCTGAACCTCGACCTGGACAACCTGGCCTGTTGCGTGTGCGGGCCGCCGGTGATGTACCGGTTCGCCCTGCTGGCGCTGCGCAGCCGGGGCGTGAAGGAGAAGGACATCTGGATGTCCCTGGAGCGCCGGATGAAGTGCGGCGTCGGCAAGTGCGGCCACTGCCAGATCAACGGCTCGTACGTCTGCCAGGACGGCCCCGTCTACCACTACCCCGAGATCAAGGCACTCCAGGAGGCCCTGTGATGACCCGCAAACCGAGGGTGGCCATCTTCGACTTCACCGGCTGCGAGGGCTGCGAGCTCAACCAGCTGAACTTCGAGGACCAGCTGCTGGACATCCTGGCGCACGTGGACATCGTCGAGTGGCGCGAGGCCATGGACGACCGCGCCGGCGAGTACGACATCGCCTTCGTGGAAGGCTCCCTCTCCACGCCCGACTGCATCAAGCGGATCCACGACGTCCGGCGCCGGGCCAAGGTGCTGGTGGCCCTGGGCACCTGCGCGGTCACCGGCGGCGTCAACGCCGTCAAGAACACCCGGCCCATCGAGGAGGTGCGCGAGGAGGTCTACGGACAGGACAAGTACCTCTTCCCGACCCTGCCCGCCCTGCCGTTGTCCGCGGTGGTGAAGGTGGACCACAACGTGCGCGGCTGCCCCATGACCCAGATCGAGTTCCTGAAGGTCTTCACGGCGCTGGTCATGGGCAAGCGGCCGATCGAACCCGACTACGCGGTCTGCGTGGAGTGCAAGCTCAGGGAGAACGAGTGCGTGCTCGAGCGCGGCATGATCTGCCTGGGCCCGGTCACCCGCGCCGGCTGCGACGCCCATTGCCCGACGGTGGGGCAGTACTGCATCGGCTGCCGGGGCCTGGTCTCCGAGCCCAACATCGCCGGCATGGAGGAGATCCTCGTCGACCACGGCCTGAGCCTGGACGACGCGCGGCGGCGGCTGCAGCTCTACAACGCCAACCAGCTCGAGGGGGCCAAGTGATGGGCGCGAACCTGGACATCAAGGTGCGGCATCTGACCCGTGTCGAGGGCCACGGCGACATCGTCGTGAACATGCGCGACGGGGTGCTGGAGAAGGCGCAGCTCGACATCGTCGAGGCGCCCCGCTACTTCGAAGCCATGCTCAAGGGCCGCAGCTTCCACGAGGCGGCGATCATCACCTCGCGCATCTGCGGGATCTGCTCGCTGGGGCACCAGATCACCTCGCTGAAGGCCACCGAGCAGGCCCTGGGCCTGGAGGTCAGCGCGCAGACGGTGCTGCTGCGCAAGCTGCTGATCCACGGCGCGACCATCCAGAGCAACGTGCTGCACGCCTACTTCCTGGCGGCGCCCGACTTCCTGGGCCAGGGCTCGGTGTTCCCGCTGGTGGCCTCGCACCCGGAGGTCGTCAAGCGGGCCCTGCGCATGAAGCGGCTGGCCAACGACATCGGCGACGTGGTGTCGGGCCGGGCGGTCCATCCCATCACGCCGGTGCCGGGCGGCTTCACCCGCATCCCGACCGCGCACGAGCTGCAGGAGCTCAAGCGGCGCCTGCAACAGGAGATGGTCCCGGACTTCCTGGCCACGGTCGAGACCATGAAGGCGCTCGCGGGGGCCATACCGGACTTCACGCGGGAGACCGAGTTCATCTCCCTGCGCTGCGACGACGAGTACGCGCTCTACGACGGCGACATCTGCTCGACGGACACCGGCCGGGTGCCGGACTCCGAGTACCGCCGCATGACCAACGAGTACGTGGTGCCCCACAGCACCAGCAAGCACGCCCGGGCCAACCGCAGCAGCTTCATGGTGGGCGCCCTGGCCCGCTGGAACAACAACCACGACAAGCTGTGCCCGACGTCCCTGGCGGCGGCCGCCGAGCTGGGGCTGCAGCCGGGCTGCCACAACCCGTACCTGAACACCATCGCCCAGGTGGTGGAGGCGGGGCACTGCGCCCTGGACGCGGTCGCGATCATCGACCGCCTGCTGGGCGACGGCCTCAAGGACGAGATCCCGAACCAGGAGCCGACCCGCTACGGCACGGGGATCGCGGCCACCGAGGTGCCGCGGGGCATCCTCTACCACGAGTACACCTACGACCGCCAGGGACGCGTCGCGGCGGCGAACTGCATCATCCCCACGGGGCAGAACCTGGCGAACATCGACGACGACATGAAGAAACTGGTGCCCGAGGTGATCGGCCAGACCAAGGCGGAGATCACGCTGAAGCTGGAGATGCTGGTGCGGGCCTACGACCCCTGCATCAGCTGCTCGGTGCACCTGCTGGACGTGAACTTCATCGAGTAGGTGAGGGATGAAGGTCATCGCCGCCGGCAACGACTTCTACGGTGACGACGGGGTCGGGGCGGTCGTGCTGGACGAGATCAGGAAGAACGATATCCTCCCCGGTGTCGACCTGATCGACATCCAGACCGACGCCCTGGCCCTGTTGGACCACCTCGAGCCCGGCGTGAAGACGGTCATCGTCGACGCGGCGCGCATGGGCCTGGAGCCCGGCGCGGTCGCGGTGTTCCGGCCCGAGGAGGCGGCCCTGCGCATCCGCGGGGACCACCTTTCGGTGCACGGTTTCGGGCTGGCCGAGGCCTTCGCCATGGCCCGCGGCCTGGGGGTCATGCCTGCGGACGTGCTGATCGTGGGCGTCGAGCCCGCGCGGATCGAGATCAACCGGGGACTGTCGGACGAGGCGCGCGCCGCCGTGCCCCGCGTCCTTTCCATCATCGCTGCGGAGGTGCGGTCCGATGGCTGACAAGACGATCCTGGTCATCGACGACGACATCGACCTGGTGGAGATCATCCGGGTCACGCTGGAGAACCAGGGCTACCGGGTCATCGACGCCCAGAACGGCGAACGCGGCCTGGAGCTGGCGCGCGACCAGGCGCCGGACCTGATCCTGCTGGACGTCATGATGGGGACGATTGACGAGGGATTCCAGGTGGCGTATCAGTTGCGGAGCGATGCGGGAACCAGGGACATCCCCATCCTGATGCTCACCGCGGTGGGCGACCAGACGGGGTTCGCCTTCGACCCGGGCAAGGACCAGGACTTCCTGCCGGTGGACGAGTTCCTGGAGAAGCCGGTCAGCCCGCGCAGGCTGGTCGACCTGGTCCGCAAGCACCTGCCCACGAGCATCTGAGCCAGCGGCCGGGGACCGGCGCGGGCGGGGAGGCGGCACTTGGAGCAGATGGCGGCCATTTCTCCGGATTCGTCCCATTTCGTCTCGGCGGCGTCGCTGCGGGTGCGCCTGGACTGGTTCAACAAGCTGCGCTGGGGCGCGGCCGGCACCCTGCTGGCCGCCGTCCTGCTGATCGGCCTGCTGGCGGGCATCCCGCTGCCGGTCGTGCCGCTGCTGACGGCGGCGGGGGTGCTGGCGGCCCTCAACGCGATCTACGTGGCGCGCAACCGGCGCGTCCCGCCCACGGACATCCGCGCGGAGATCCGCCTGGTCAAGGCGCAGATGACCGGCGACCTGATCCTGCTGACGATCATCCTGAACCTGACCGGCGGCGTGGAGAACCCGCTGCTCTACGTCTACGTCATCCACGTGATCATCGCGGCGCTGCTGTTCAAGGGACGCGAGATCTTCTCCATCGCCTGGCTCGCCATCGGCCTGTTCACGGCCAAGGTGGCCGGCGAGTACCTGGGCCTGCTCCCCCATCACCACCTGCTGGGCGCCAGCGACCTGACCCACGAACTGCCGTTCATCCTGGTCACGCTGGCCTCGTTCTGGTTCGTGCTGCTGTTCAGCGCCTACATGGGGGCGGTGATCATGCGCCACAACCGGGCCATCAAGGACGAGCTGGTGCGGCGGCAGCGGCTGCTGATCGAGGCGGACCGGGCCAAGCTGGAGTTCTACCGCTACGTGGCGCACGAGGTGAAGAGCCCGGTGGCCACGGCCCAGAGCGCCGTGGAGGCCGCCCTCGAGCTGGGCGGCGACGCCCTGCCGCCGCAGGTGGACGACCTGCTGACCCGGGCGGTGGGCCGGCTGGAGCAGGCGGCGTCCATCGTGCGCAACCTGGCCGACCTGACCCGCAGCGGCCTGCTGGCGCCGGAGAACCTGCGCCCGGTGAACGTGACGGCGCTGGCGGCGAAGGTGGTGGACGACTTCCGCGAGCTGGCCGCGCGGGACGGCCAGACCGTCGAGCTCGAGGCGCCGGCGGTGCCGGTGGTGATCACCACCAGCGAGTCCATGCTGGGCAAGGTCGTCACCAACCTGCTGAGCAACGCGGTGCGCTACAACCGGGAGGGCGGGCGCGTGCGGTTGTGCCTGGCGGACCAGGGGGACACCATCCGCATCACGGTCGCCGACGAGGGCATCGGCATCGAGCCGGACGACCGCGAGCGGATCTTCGACGAGTTCTACCGTTCGCCGGCGGCGCAGGCCAAGTCCGGGCTGGGGACGGGGCTGGGGCTGCCCATCGTCCGGCGCTTCGTGACCGACCTGGGCGGCGCCGTGGCGGTGGACAGCCGGCCGGGCGAGGGCGCGGTCTTCGCGGTGACGCTGCCGCGCCGCCCCGGCGGCGGCGCGGCACGGGAGGCGACATGAGCGACGAACGGATCCGCTGCGGCGGCCTGATGGAGCGCCGGGAGGTCTGCCTGGTTGAGGTCCTGGGCTTCGGCCGCGGCCCGGGCCAGTCCCGCGGCATCCTGGCCAAGTTCGGCCGGGCCGGGGTCTCGCTGACCTACCTCAGCGCCGGCCACGGCGCCCACGGCGAGAAGAACATGTCCTTCTGCGTGGCGGCCGCCGACCAGGAGCACTGGCGGCCCCTGCTCGAGGAGATCCGCGCCGACTATGCGCCCGACCGGGTCCAGGCCC
Organism: Candidatus Krumholzibacteriia bacterium; assembly: GCA_014859985.1. Taxonomy (GTDB): domain Bacteria; phylum Krumholzibacteriota; class Krumholzibacteriia; order LZORAL124-64-63; family LZORAL124-64-63; genus JACZKN01. The sequence goes on from JACZKN010000151.1 coordinate 11,512, forward strand.
ACGAGCCGGCGGTGATCCTCACCCTCTACGGCCCCCATTTCCTGGAGCGGCACTCCCTGGCCGCGGAGGTCTTCGCTTCGGTCTGCGGCGCGGGCATCGGGACCCACGCCGTGTGCTCGTCGGTCAACAGCATCTCGCTGGTGATCGCGGAAAAGGACCGGGACCGCACGGTGGACTGCCTGAAGCAGAAGTTCGACTGGCCGGACTAGGCGCGGCGTCGCCGCCTCCGCAGGGACCGTGCCGCGCGCGCGACCAGGAACACCGCCACCGCGACCGCCAGCAGGGGCACGGCGATGGCCAGCACGGCCAGGGCCGTGGCCGCGCCCGTCTCGAAGGTGGCCAGGACCGGGTTGCCGAGCCCGCCGGTGGCGGCGGTCGAGCCGAGCCGGAGCCCCGCCATCGTCCCGTGCAGCAACCCGGCCGTGCCGCCGCCCGCGACCAGGGCCACGCCCCAGCGCAGCCAGGGGGGCACGTCCACCAGGGTCGATGCCATCAGCACCGTGCCGGCGGCGATCGCTGCGGGGCCGGCGACGGCGTCCAGCAGGTGGTCCAGCCAGGGGACGAGGTAGGCGCCGATCTCCAGCAGGGTGGCCACGCCCAGGACCACGACCGCCGCGTCGCTGGCCAGCCAGCCGAAGCCCGCGGCCAGCTCGAGGTGGCCCAGGCGCGCGGCCAGGGCGGCCAGCAGCACGGGCACGAACACCCGGAAGCCGACCGCGGCGGCCAGCCCCAGGCCCAGGGCGGCCGCCGCGACGGTCTCGAAGCCCGAGAGATCCATGCTGGTCAAGGCCCCCGAAGGTGAAGACACCCGTCCTTCATGGGCCGCATCCTATGCCGCCTCTCCGCTTGCCGCCACCGATTTCTTCGGTCACGTGGGCGCCGGCGGGGGCCTGGGCTGCGAGCTGAACGTCGGCCACGAATTCCGCCTGGTGCCGGGCACGTCCGCCGGGGTCGGCTACGTCCTGCGGCCCGGTTCCTGCATCCTCCTGCGGGATCCTGTTGGACGTCGTTCCCTCGCCGGGAACGATCCTCTCCGGGGAGGAAGCCATGAGAACCATCATCCTTTGCACGGCCCTGACGACCCTGTTGATTCTGCCCGGCCCGGCGCTGGGCGTCGAGTTCGTCAGCGTTGCCGGCAGTGCGGACTGCAACGGCTGGACCAGCGATCTGGAGATCTGGTTCCGCGAGGGGGCGCGCTCGGTGGAGCTGTCCTACGTCGTCGTCCTGACGGACGCGGCGGGCGCCGAACTGCAGCGCTACGAGGCCAGCGAGGCCCTGCCCGTCACCGAGGGCCCGCCGGTCAGGTTCACCTACGGCGGGGCCTTCGCCGCCGCCCCGGGCGAGGGCTGCATGGTGACCGCCGAGTTCCGCCTCTTCGACTGGTTCACCGACGGCCACAACGAGGCGGTGGCCGGCTTCACCGCCGACCCGGCCTGCGCGCCGCCGGCGGACGACGAGCGGCCGGCCGCCCTCTGCACCCATACCGCCGGCTGGTGGCGCCGCCACCAGGAGCAGTGGCCGGTCGACGAGCTCACCATCGGTGGCGATACCTGGGACGCACGCACCCTGCGCCACGTGCTCAGCCGTCCGGCCTGGGGCAACCTGCGCCTGCTGCTGGCCCGCCAGCTGATCGCGGCCAAGTTCAACGCCCTGATCAACCCGGGCGCGGGCATGGACGCGGCCATCGCCGCGGCCGACGGGTTCCTGGCCGAGAACGACCCGTTCACCCGCAACCGCGGCCGCAACCGCTGGCGCACCTGGCTGGAAGAGGCCATGGCGATCCGGGAACTCATCGCGCCCCTGGTGGAGTTCAACGCCCTCGGCTGCAGCAAGCAGCCCTCCGGGCCGGCGGACACGGCCGACGACAGCGGCGTCACGGACCTCCAGCTGGTCGACAAGGCCCTGGCCGGCGAGCCGATCGACGGCATCGTCGAGGAGGACGTCAGCCTCGGTGCGCTGAAGGCGCGGTTCCGCTAGCAGGGCCGCGGCCACAACACTTTGACCAGGAGGGCCGGCCCCGGACGGGGGCGGCCCTTCTGCGTTGGCCCGGTTCGGTATTCGGCCCGGCGCGGTAAGAATCCACCGGCATCCGGCCCGCCGTGTTAGCCTTGTTTACCTCCCGTGTATCCCCGGACGGGCTTCCAGGTGTCTTCACAGTCAGGAACGAGGATGAAGAGGCCGGGCGCAGGTGCCGAGCACTCGCGCCGGATTGGGAATCCGAGGTCCACGGGACCCGGTCGCGACGAAAGCGGGAAGAGCCATGGCCGAGCGACGGAAGCATCCTGCACCGACCGGGGCCTGGCTTTGCCGTCGGGGCGCGATGGCGAGGGTCGTCCTCCTGGTCCCGGTGCTGGCGGGGGTCCTGTCCGGATGCCTCCAGTATGACGAGCGGATCAGGGTCGCCGCCGACGGCGCCGTCGATCTGGAGGTCATGATCACAGGGCCCGTCGCCAGCTACGGACCGGCGGCCGGGGTGCCCGGGGCCCCGGGTTGGCTGGTGGAAGTGCTGTCTGTCGACAATACAGGCAAGGACCAGCCGGAGCGGCATTTGCGGTGCCGGCGCGCTGTCGCCCCGGGCGACGCCCTGCCGTCGGGTTATGTCGACCCCGCCGCCGCGGAGGGGGCGGCGCACCTGCGTTTTCCCACGGGCCTGCGGACCTGGACCACTGGCGGCCGCACCTTCTACGAATTCCGGCGCACCTACGAGGCCCGGCGCTTCCGTCGCTTTGCCAACGCTCCCTTGACCCCCGACCAGAAGCAACTGGAGGAGAGGATCCTCGAGGTCGGCATCTTCGCCGTCGGGGCGGCGGATCGGGAGGCCTACCTCGGGGTGCTGCGGCAGCAACTCGAGGAGGACATGGCCACCCGGGTGACCGAGGCCGCCGGAGCACTGGCCGCCGACGGTGTGCTGCCGGTCGCGGCCATCGACGGGCTGTGCGCCGCCGGTCGGGGCTTCACCGCCCGGACCGTTCCGGTCGAGCGTCTGCTCGAAATGCTCGAGATGGACGACGACTCCATGGCCAGGGCGCTCGCCGACTACAACATCGGACTGCGGGACGCCCTCGCCGCCGCGGCCGAGGGCCTGGCGGCGGGGGCGGGCCCCCGGCTGCGGGCGGAGCTGGCCGCGCTCGACCGCGCCTGGGACATCACGCTGCACCTGGGCAACGACAGCTTCAAGGTCCAGCTGGACCTGCCCGGCCGCGTGATCCGCACCAACGGGCTGAGCCGTCCGGACCAGCCGGGGCAAGTGACCTGGGAGTTCAATGGCAAGGATCTCCAGGATCGCGACCTGCCGTTGCAGGCCGTTTCGGTGGTGGAAGCCCCGGGTCACAGGGGCACCCCATGAACGCCGTCCTGCCCGCCGACAGCCTGCTCGATCTGACGCGGACAGCCTTCAACTCGGCCTTGCGCATCCTGGGCGACCGCGACGAGGCCCTGGACATCGCCCAGGACGTGGTGGTGAACGTTCACGGCCGCCTGACGGCCCAGGCGGAGCCGGTCCAGCTGCGGGCCTACGCGGCTCGGGCCGCGGTCAACCGGGCGTTGAATCTGAAACGGGACAGCGCCCGGCGGCTCGACAAGCTGGCCGCCATCCGACCCGAAGCCGCGAGGGGCAACACCGAGGGGAGGGCCGAACACGCCCAGCGCCGGGCCGTCCTGGATGCCGCCCTCGCCGCCCTGGCCGAACGCCAGGGCGAGGCGCTGACCCTGCGCTTCCTCGGGGAGCTTTCGATTGCCGAGATCGCGGCCGCTATGGGGATCTCCGAGGGTGCGGTCAAGACCCACCTGGTGCGCGGGCTGTTGAACCTGAAGAAGAACCTGGAAGAATTGGAAGGAGTCCTGTGATGTCCGGATGCGTGGAGTACATCGACAGGCTGGCCCTGCTCGTGCTGGGCGAACTGCCGTCCGCGGATGCGGACAAGGTCGCGGTGCACCTGACGGCCTGCGCCGGCTGCCGCCGGGAAAGGGACATTCTCGCGGCAACCTTGGCGCTGCTCACGGCGCCCTTGGAAACCCCCCTCGACGAGCCGGAGCAGCTCAGGATCAGCAACGCGTACTACCGCCGCGTCGCCGCCCGGCGTCCCGGTCGCGTCTGGGACGCACCGTGGCTGCGAATCGCGGCGGCCTGCGGGCTGGTGGTCGTCGGCATCGGGCTGGGTACACGGCTGGCGCCGTCGCCGGAGCCTGCGGTCCCTGTGCCGGATCTGGCGGTCGCCCCCGCGGTCCTGACCTCCGACGAGTTCGCGAGCCGACGCCTGACTCCCGAAGGGTTCCGGGTCATCGCGCGCGGCCGACAGGCCGCCGGCGGCCACTAGCCAGACGAATCCATTGCAGAAAGGGCAGATATGGCGACGAAAACAGGACAGAAATCGTTGTGGTTTATGACCCTGACGGCTTTCCTGGTGACGACCACCGGCTGCGGCGGCACCCACCTCAGGCCCATCGACGAGGAATTGGCCCGGGACGGCACGGGGCTGCGCAAGGACTCCGGCCAACGCATCGACGGCTATGTCCTGAGCGGCGGGGTCGTCCACGAATACGATGGCCGCGTGCGGTTGGCCGGATCCGACAGCCTGGCTTTCTGGACCGAGGAGGCCAGCGGGGAGACGAACCTGTCCGGAAGCCGGACCCGGGTGAAGGTGCCCGGACCCGTGGTTCCCGTGACTGCGGTCGAGGCGCTGAACGTGGCGGGGTCTGCCAGCCCGTTCCTGTTCGTGGGAATCGGCCTGGTCGTGCTCGCCGGCGTGACGTATGCCATCGCCGCCAGCACCGTGGACCTCGGGACGACGTCGGGCGGCACTTGGAGCCTGACCAAGTAGACGCGGCCATCACACCCATGAAGGCGAGCCGATCATGACCATCCTTAAAGCGATCCTCGGTGTCACCGCAGCCATCCTGCTGTCGGCGGCCTGCAACGACAGCGACGGGCCAGCCAAGCCGGCCCGGGGCATCACCACCATCGACGACCTGCTGGTCCGCGCCTGCGAGCTGGCCGGGGACTGCGGCACCTCGACCGACGCCCAGATCGCGCAATGCCCCGCGAACCTGCTGCTGGAACTGGATGCCGGCGATCTCGCCGAACTGGACGGGTTCCTCGCCCTCAGCAAGAGCACCCAGGACTCGATCCTGGCCTGTTTTGCCGACGCGGTCTGCGGGCGCTTCGGGGGCTCGGTCCTGAATATGAGCGACAGCGACCTGATGGACCCGTTGCGGGGGTGCCCTTAGGGCCTGCCGGGACGGTCGGCACCGGCATGAGAGGGAGAGACATGAATACAGGACCACGAACATTCCGTCTGCTGGCGCTGACGACCATCCTCGTCCTGACCGGCGGCTGCGCCCAGTCCACGCTAGTGATGGTCGCGGACGAGTTCGCGCGCGAAGACACGGATATCCGCCGGAAATCGGGGCAGCGCATCGACGGATACCAACTGCACGGCGACGACGAGGTGGTCTTCGAAGGCAGGGCCAGAACCGTGGGGCAGGACAGCCTGGTCCTATTGAGCGGCAAGTCCGCCAGGCGGGTCTTTTTCGCCGCCGCGGTCGAGGCTCTGGATGTCGTCATCGCTGACGAGTGCGCGACCGCGTTGCTGGTGCTCGGCGTCGTGGTTGGCCTCCTGGGTCTCCTCTCGGCCATGGCTGTGAGTATGGGCTCAGCCGGGTCCGTGTATGCGGCCAGCAAACTCGTCCCGATTCAATGATCGCACGGGGCCCCTGTTCGCAGATTTAGCGTTAGGCGGAAATTTCGAAGGAGCCGACATGTCAAAGGCGGCAGATTTTTCTACGATTCTGTTCACTTTTCTCGTCATTGTTGCAGCAGGTGGGATGGCTTGTGCCGGTGAATTGCCGGAAGTCCAGCCGGGCTTGCGGGTCCGCGCCACGATCGTCGACCGTTCATCCGATGTCTTTCGCACCCGACATATTGCCGGCATTTTCGCCGAAGCAACCGACTCGGCAATCGTCTTCCAGACAGCAGTAAACGAACCCGTATTGGTGGTTGCGCGAGAGGACGTACTCAAACTCGAGGAGAGTGCTCCTCCATTTGGCGGGGCCAAAGGGGCTTTGATCGGATTCGGTGTTGGCGCAGGCATTGGGGCACTCGTCGGCTTTGCGTCCGGTGACGACCCGCCGGGCATGCTGTCGATCAAGGCCGAGAGCAAGGCCGGGGCAATGGCGGTGCTCCTGGGAACCGTCGGGGCGCTCATCGGGCTGGCGGCAGGCCACCGGGAGCGTTGGCAAGCGGTGGAGGTCGCCGGTTTGACCCTGGAACTCGAGATCCCCGCTGGTCAGTACTGCGGTCTTGTGGCCGGACTGCGATTCTGAGCCGTGGGATTATCCGCAGGACCGCTTTTGAAGCGCCTTCAGGTCAAGCCAACGTCCAGGAAGCGAGGCACCCTTGTCCAGAACGAAAGCGACAGTCCACAGCCGCTCAGCCTACCGCCAGGCCTTGCGGGCGTTGACGCTGACGGCCCTCCTCGCCGTGGTCGGCGGCTGCGCCGTCACCTCCGTGCGGACGGTTGACGCCGAGCTCGCTCGCCAGGGCACGGGCTTGCGCCAGGAAGCCGGCCAAACCATCGAAGGCTACCGGCTGCAGGACGCCACCGAGCACGAATTCAAGGGGCGGGTCCGGCTCGCGGGCACCGACAGCCTGGCGTTCTGGAGCGATCAGCCGGCGGACGGGGAGGACGAATTCGCCGTCGGCGGCCAGCAGCGCGTGGCCGGTCCGGTGCTCCTGCTGACGACCGTCGCAGCCCTCAGGGTGGTTGAAATCGAATACACCCGCGCCGTGCTGGGCGCCGCGGCCGGGGTGGCGCTCGTGGCCTGGATGATCAACGACTGGAATGACTCCTGGGACTGGAACACCGCCAAGAACGGCGGCAACTAGCCCGCGAAGACGGATGTCCGGACACGCGGCTGGAGGGGCGCGCTGATCCTCCTGGTGGCGGCAGGGGTCGCCTACGCGAGCATCTGACCCGTCAGCAGATCCGCGGCAGCTGTTCGCCCACCGGCATGTCGACGATGCGCCGCGCCCCCAGCCCGGTGATCATCGTCACGCGGCTGGCGTGCTCGTCGGTCACCTTCCCGATCACCACTGCGCCGCGGCCGTGCTCATGGCCGCGCATGGCCGCCACCACGGCCTCGGCCGCGTCTGCCGGCACCACGGCGACCAGCTTGCCCTCGTTGGCCACGTACAGCGGATCGATGCCCAGGATCTCGCAGGCCCCGCGCACGTCCGGGCGCACCGGCAGGGAGGCCTCCTCCAGCACGATGCCGACGCCGCCGGCGCAGGCGAACTCGTTCAGGGTGGTGGCCACCCCGCCGCGGGTGGGGTCGCGCAGGGCGCGCACGCCGGGGCAGACGTCCAGGATCAGGCGCACCAGCCCGTTCAGCGCCGCGGTGTCGCTGCGCACCGTCGAGCTGAAGCCCAGGCCCTCGCGGGCGGTCATCACCGCCATGCCGTGGTCGGCCAGGGTGCCCGAGAGGACGACCGCATCGCCGGGCCGGATCAGGCCGGCGCCCAGCTCGACGCCGGCGGGCACCACGCCCAGGCCCGAGGTGTTGATGAAGATCCGGTCGCAGGCGCCGCGCCCCACCACCTTGGTGTCGCCGGTGACGACGCGCACGCCGGCCCGTTTCGCCGCCGCCTCCATGGAGCAGAGGATCCGGTGGAAGTCGGCCAGCGGCAGGCCCTCCTCCAGCACGAAGCCAACCGAGAGGGCCACCGGCCCGGCCCCGCACATGGCCACGTCGTTGACCGTGCCGTTGATCGCGAGCTCGCCGATGTCCCCGCCGGGAAAGAAGATGGGGCTGACCACGAAGGTGTCCGTGGAGAAGGCCAGGCGCCCCGGCGGCAGGTCCAGCACCGCCTGGTCCTCCAGGCGGTCCAGCTCGGGGCTGGTGAAGCGCGGCAGGATCAGGCGACCGATCAGGTCGGCCGAGAGGCGCCCGCCGGCGCCGTGGGCCAGCTGCACCGTGTCGTGGTCGAGGATGGGCATGGGGCAGGTCCGGTTCCGGAAGTCGGGCCGCCCGCTCACAGCTCGATCCCCCGGGCGTACCTGTGGTAGGCCGCGCAGGCGCCCTCGCTGGAGACCATGGTGGCGCCCAGGGGATGCAGGGGCGTGCACGCGGTGCCGAAGGCCGGGCACTGGTCGGGTTTCTTCAGGCCCTGCAGGATCAGGCCGCTGATGCAGACGGCCGGCTCCTCGGTGACGATGTCCCCGACGTCGAACTTCCGCTCGGCGTCGTGCGCGGCGAACTCCGGGCGCAGGCCCAGCCCGCTGCGGGGAATCAGGCCGATGCCCCGCCATTTGCGGTCGCAAACCGCGAAGACCTCGTCGATGGCCGCCCGCGCGGCCGGGTTGCCCTCGCGCCGCACCGCGCGCCGGTACTGGTTCACCACGGCGGGCCGGCCCGCCTCCAGCAGCTCGACCACCGTGGCCAGGCCCTCGAGGATGTCCACCGGCTCGAAGCCCGTCGGCACGATCGGCACGCCATGCTTCGCCGCGATGGGCTCGTACTCCCGCCAGCCCATGACCGCGCACACGTGCCCCGCGGCCAGGAATCCCTGCACGCGGTTGCCGGGCGAGCCGAGGATCGCCTCCATGGCCGGCGGCACCAGCACGTGGCTGACGATCTCGCTGAAATTGGTCAGGCCCTCGGCGGCGGCCTGCTTGACCGCCATGGCGTTGCCCGGGGCGGTGGTCTCGAAGCCCACGGCGAGGAACACCACCTCGCGGTCGGGATGCTCGCGGGCCAGCTTCAGCGCCTCCAGGGGCGAGGCCACCATGCGCACGTCGCCCCCGCGGCTCTTGACCCGCAGGAGGTCGTCGCGGGAGCCGGGGACCCGCAGCATGTCGCCGAAGGAGGCGAGGATCACCTCGGGCCGCGCGGCGATCGCCAGGGCGCGGTCGATGGTCTCCAGCGGCGTGACGCAGACCGGGCAACCGGGGCCGTGCACGAGCGTGAGCCCCGGCGGCAGCAGCTGGTCGATGCCGTGGCGCATGATCGCGTGGGTCTGGCCGCCGCAGACCTCCATGACGGTCCAGGGCCGGGTGACCGTCGCGGCGATGCGGTCCAGCAGCGCCCGGGCCAGCCGGGGGTCGCGGTACTCCTCGAGGTGCTTCACGGCCTCATCCTTCCGGGGGCGGTTCGCTCCTCAAGAATGGCGCGGCGGTTGCCCAAAGTCCACATTTCGGGATATCATGAACATCGGCGATCATAACGGAGGGGGAGCCCATGCGTGTGTTCGTGATCTGCCTCGCCGCTGCCGGTCTCGCGCTGGCGGGCGGCTGCCAGGACGACAGTACCGGTCCGGATGACCGCTTCGTCCTGACCGTGCGCGCCGTCGACCACGAGGGCCTGCCGGTGCCCGATCTCGAGCTGCAGGTCATGATGGACTCGTCCTGGTACCAGGACGGACGAGCGGCGGCCAAGGCCCGCACGGAGATCCGCTGGGATCAGCCGGTGGCCGCCCCGGTCACCGTGACGGTCCTGGACGTGGCGGGCGGCCTGGTGCGCACCCTCTTCGCGGACACGGTGGAGGCCGGGCGCCATGGCTTGATATGGAACGGAGAGGACGAGTCCGGGGTCCACCAGGCCTCGGGCCTCTACTACGCGCGCCTGGTGGCCCGCGACGCGAGCGGGGCGGTGGTCCACGACCAAAGCCAGCCCATGTACATGGGACTCATGGACTTCCGGCGGATGACGGCGGGTGTCACCGACGCGGGGGGCGAGATCGTCCTGACGGACAAGCGGTTGTTTCCGCTCCTGTACGGCCAGGTGGAGATGGACGCCGTGGATGAAACCGGCCAGGTGATGGGGCCTTTCCCCCTCGTCCACCTGATGCGGTTCTACCTGCGCGATCCCCGCTACGACCACGTCGAGCGCTTCGACCACGAGGTGCTGCACTCGGGGCAGGCGCTGGTGCTGGACTGGATGGGGGTGGATGCGCCGGCGGCGGCCGGGCCGACGTTCGCGGCGGCGCTGACCGACACCACGAATCCGGAACCGCCCGGCGACGGGTACCGGCTCTATCCGCCGTATCCGAACCCGTTCAACTGAGGGCGGCGCGCGGGTCGGCAAGGGGCATGGCTCCGGCGCCGGGCAACCGGGGCCGTCCTAGCTCCCGGCGGCCTCGTCGAGGATGCCCGGCAGGTCGGCCCGGGCCACACCCAGCATCAGCTGCCCGTCCGGGTAGCGCACGGCGGTGGGGCCCCGCTCGCAGGCGCCCAGGCAGCCGCTCTGGAAGACCTTGATCGTGCCGTCGAGTCCCCGCTCGCGCACCATCGCCTTCAGCTCGTCCCGCAGTTCCAGGCCCCCCCGGTCGGCGCAGCAGGGCTTGGGGTGGCCGTCCGCGCGCTTGTTGGTGCACACGAAGATCGCCGTGGCGAAGGGTGCGGGGAACTTGAGCATCGCGCGGACTCCCGGGTGGCGGCGCAGGGCCGGTGACGACGGCGGCCGGAGGCGGACAAGGTAGGCGAACGCGCGGGCGGCGCAACGGGCCGCCCGCTACTCCTGATAGCGCCCGATCACCTCGACGATCCCCCGCCGGCAGGCCGCACAGAACGGCTTGATGCCCTTGGTGAACATGATGCAGTCCAGCTGCGAGCGGTACAGCCCCCGGCTCAGGTAGCCCGCGCCTTCGAAGGCGCCCACCGTGTCCCGGGCCGGGTTGGCGGCGAACCAGGCGTCCACCTGCTGCTGGTGCTCCCAGGACAGGCGCTCGCCCTCGGCCTTGGCGGCTTCGACCGCGGCGGCCGGCGCCCCGTCGCGCATCAGGGCGGCGATGTGCTCGTTCACGGCGGCCCGCCGCTCCTGGTAGGCCAGGTCCATGGCGTCGTACTCGTCCTTGCCCCAGGGCGTGGGCAGGGGCGCGGGGTCGGCCAGGTCGCCCCACTTCAGGGCCCCGGGGTCGAGCAGGGCGGTGATGTTGCGCTCCCGGGGCTCGACCGTCGTGGAGTAGAAGCTCTCGTAGGCCACGTTGGAGGTGTAGTACTCGTCGGCCAGGCCGGCGAAGCTGTGGCCGAACTCGTGCAGGAAGACGTACTCGCTGAACTGGTTGTCGCTGGTGAAGGTGCAGAACAGGTTGTAGATGCCGCCGCCTCCGTAGCGCTCGTGGTTGACCATGATGTACAGCACGTCGTAGGGGACGGCCCGGGCCACGTCGCGCATGGCGCGGTTGTCCTCGGTCAAGAGGTAGCGCTCGCTGCCCAGGGAGTCGAAGGTGCAGCCCAGCGCCGTGCGCCGATGCACGCCGCGGCTGGGCTCGTCGCAGCCCGACTCCTGCGAGGGCAGCAGCACGCCGCGCACGCTGATCTTGTCCCGGTGGGACGCGTACGGCTCGTGGTCCAGCAGCACCCTGGCGAAGCGCTGCACGTCGGCGGTGAACTTGGCCTGTTCGGCCAGGGTGTAGCCCTCGCCCACGATGGCGATGTCCACGCAGCGGTGGGGCTCGCCGCCGATGGCTGCGTCCACGGTGACGATGCCCGCGGGGGCGGGGTCCCGGCGGATGGCCCAATCCAAGGGATCGATCTCCGCGCGGAAGAACTCGGCCATGGCGCCGTCCTCTTGCCGCGCCTCCAGCGCGAACACGACCGACTCCCGCGGGTACGGCGCCAGCACCGATTCGTGGTAGGTGCGCTGCACGCCGCGCCCGGCCGCGCCGGTGGTCTGCCACTCGCCGAAGTAGGAGTCGAAGCCCCGGGACCAGAGCAGGTCGCCGCTGGCGGTGTCGTAGAGCTTGGCGCCGTAGCGGCCCAGGTCCAGGTCGTCCACCAGGTGGACGCGGCTGCCGGCCCAGGCGCCCTGGCGCCGGACCTGGTCCAGGGCGACGACCTCGGTCGCGGCGTCGCCGGTGTGGAAGTAGTCGATGCGCAGGGTCTCGTCCAGGAACCAGCGGTCGAAGGCCGCGGGGTCGGCGGCGCGGGCCGGCGCGGCCAGGGCACAGGCGGCGATCACCAGGCAGAGGACCGGGCGGTGGAGGGCACGCAGGGCCATGATGGTCTCCCTGATGAGGTTGCGGGGGCAAGGGGGCCGGACCAGGGGATCCTGCCGCCGCCGCCGGCTCCCGTCAAGGACCGCGGCGCGGGGAACGGGCGGGAATCGAAGGGTCAGGCCGCCGGACTCGTGCTATCCTGGCAGGGAGACCATCCGCAGGCCTCGGGCGACCGCCCTGCCCGGCGGGGCGGCCACAGATGGGAGGACCCCATGGACCGTCACGTCGGCATCTGGATCGACCACCGCCACGCCACCATCGTCAGCATCCTCGGCAAGCAGGCCACCACCGAGACCATCCGGTCCTCCGCCGAATCACGGGTCCGTCTCACCGGCGGCAGTCCCACCACCGGCTCGGGCATCCCCGACGGCGTGCCCGAGTCGCGCCGCGACGCGCGCATCGCGCTGCAGCTGGACCGCTTCTACGGCGAGGTCATCGAGAACGTCCGTGACGCCGCCCGCATCCGCATCTGCGGGCCCGGCGAGGCGCGGATCGAACTGCGGAAGAAGATCGAGCAGATCAAGACCCTGGCTCCGCGCCTGGAGGCCGTCGAGCCCTGCGACAAGATCACCAAGGCCCAGTTCGTGGCGAAGGTGAAGGAGGCGTATGGGCTGCCCGTCAGGAGGATGACGGCGCGGGCCTGAACAGGCCGTCGTTCAACCGGAGACCACCGCCGCCGCGACGACCGCCTGCCCCAGGGCGATCGCCCCGTCGCCCGCCGGCAGCTGCACGGGCCGCCACACCCGCAGCCCGGCATCCGTCAGCGCCTGCTCCACCCCGACCAGCAGCAGCTCGTTCTGGAACACTCCCCCGCCGAGCACCACGTCCTGCAGCCCGTAGCGTCCGGCGGCCCAGGCGGCGGCGCTGCCCAGCAGGTCGATCAGCGTGCGGTGGAACATGGCACTGACGGCGGCCGGCTCCACCCCGGCCCGCCGCGCGTCCCGCACCGCGCGGACGAAGGGCGAGACCGGCAGGCTGAGCGTGGGCTCGCCCGTGCCGCCGGACGGCGGCGGCACCTCGATCAGCTCCGCCATCACCGCCGGGAACGGCCTGGCCCGGGCCACGGCTTCGTGGTCCGTCAGCGCCATCAGCTCGACGGCCGCCTGGGCCTCGTATTCGGCCTCGGTCCAGGGGCCCACCAGGGCGGCCACCGCGTCGAACAGCCGCCCGCACGAGCTCGTCAGCGGCGAGTTCACGCCCTTCTCCAGCATCTCGAGCACTGGCTCGACGGGGCGGTCGCCCTGGAAGGGGAACTCGTCGGGGTGGGCGGTGAAGAAGTCGGGCCCGTAGGCGTGGCGCAGGTAGGCCACCGCCTGGCGCCAGGGGGCGCGGATGGCCGCGTCGCCGCCGGGCAGGGGCACCGGTTCGAAATGGCCGGCGCGCGTGAACCCGCCGGGCCCGCCCACCAGCAGCTCGCCGCCCCAGATGGTGCCGTCCAGGCCGTAGCCGGTGCCGTCCATGATCAGGCCCACCGTCGGGCCCGCCAGCCCGTGCTCCGCCTGCACGGCCGCCAGGTGGGCGTGGTGGTGCTGCACGGCCAGGGTCTCGCGGCCCCGGGCGGCCTGCCCGCGGGCCCAGGCGGTGGAGGCGTAGCCCGGGTGCAGGTCGTGGGCGATCAGCGCCGGCTCGCACTCCAGCACGTCCTGCAGGGTGGCCACGGTCTCGGTGAAGAACTCCACCGCGTCGTAGTTCTCCAGGTCGCCGATGTGGGGGCTGAGGAATCCCCGACCGTCCTTGAGCAGGCACACGGTGTTCTTCAGCCCGGCGCCGACGGCGAGGATGGGGGGCGCCTGGTCGCAGCCCCGCACGAACACCGGCACCGGCGCGTAGCCCCGGCTGCGGCGAAAGAGCAGCGGACCGCCCGGCAGCACCTGCACCACCGAGTCGTCGGCCCGGCGCAGGATGTCCCGGTCGTGCAGCAGGAACGCGTCCACCAGGGGCCCCAGCCGGCGCAGGGCCTCCTCGTTGCCGATGCAGATGGGCTCCTCGCTGCGGTTGCCGCTGGTCATCACCAGGGTCCCGATGCCGTAGGCAGCCAGGGCGTCGAACAGCAGATGGTGCAGGGGCGTGGGCGGCAGCATCACGCCCAGGCGGCGATGGCCCGGGGCCACCTCCGGCGCGACGTTCGCCGTCGGCAGCCGTTCCAGCAGCACGATCGGCGCCCGGGGCGAGGCGAGCAGGGCCGCCTCCGCGTCCGACACGGCGCAGAGCCGCCGCACCGCGTCCAGGTCC
>JACZKN010000152.1 GCA_014859985.1 Candidatus Krumholzibacteriia bacterium
CTCTGGAATTGCCTGGACGGTCTCGACCCCGACGCGGTGGCCGCGGCCACGGTCGACCTCGCCCGGCGGCGACGGGCGGACCTGGCCGCGCAGCGCCTGCCCGACAGGAAGGATGGGGAACCATGAAACGAGCGAGGATCGCCGCTGCGGCGGGCCTGGTCGTCCTGGTACTGGCGCTCGCGGGCTGGCCGGCCGGGCCCTCCCCCGCGCAGGGGCAGGATCCGGGCGCGGAGGTGGCCCGCCTGCTCGACCAGGCCAAGGACCTGGGCGCCAAGGGCCAGCTCCCGACCGCCTGGTGGAACCTGGAGGAGCGCTTCAAGCGGGCCCGCGACGGCGGGGCCGATCCGGCGACCTGGGCCGCCCTGGAGCGCGACGCCCGCCGCCTGGTGAACCAGGCCTCCTTCGTCGACGAGATGCGCCGGCGCAAGAGCGCGATGGAGGCCCTGCTGGGCCGCTTCGACCAGGCCCTGGCGGAGATCGGCGCCCTCTACGGCCTCGCGCCGGTACCCGAATTGACGGGCACCGCCGCCGCCCGGGACCTGGTGGCCCGGCTGGACGCGCTGAACCTGCGGCGGCAGGTGCTGGTCGACTCCCTGACCATCACCAACCGCACCCTGACCGAGTCGGTGGGCGGCCGCGCCGCGGTCCGGGAATCGCTCATCACCTCGCTGCAGGTGGAGGTCAGCGCGCTGCGGCAGCGGCTGTGGGAGATGGAGCTGCGCGCCGGCGTGGCCGAGGCCGACCGCTCGGCCGCCGAGACCGTGCTGGGCGCCAAGCAGCAGCGGGAGGCCGCCGTCGCCCAGGTCCGCGCCATGTTCACGCCCGCGGAGGCCGAGGTCACGCTGACGGCCACGGGCGACGTGGTGCTGCGCCTGCACGGCATCGGTTTCGACGTGGGCAGCGCGGTCCTGCGCGCGGGCCAGGACGATCTCGTGCGCCGGCTGGTCGACGCGGTGGCTCTCTTCGCGGGCGCGGCCCTCCGCGTCGAGGGCCACACCGACGACACCGGTTCCTCCAGCGCCAACCAGCGCCTGTCGCGGCGGCGGGCCGAGACGGTGGCCGGCGTGCTCGCGGCGCGGCTGGGCCGGGACGCGGCGACGATCACCGTCGAGGGTTTCGGTCCGGACCGTCCGGTGGCGCTCAATTCGACGCCCGAGGGCAGGGCCCTGAACCGCCGCATCGACGTCGTGATCGGGGCGGACCGGTAGGGGCGGCGGATTTGACACCCGCGGACCAGGCGCTACTTTTGCAGGCCGATGCGTGAACCTGTCACGGCGGATCACGGGCCGTGCCCGTGTGCACCGCCCCGGCGAAGGGAGATGCCGTGCCGGAATTCGACGTCCAGCAACTGACGGAGATCATGAGCATCTGGGGCCTGAAGGTCATCGGCGCCATCGCGATCCTGATCATCGGCCGCCTGGTGGCCGGCTCGGTCCGCAAGGGCCTGCGCCGGGTCATGGGCGTGCGCAACGTCGACCCCAGCCTGGTCGGTTTCGTCACGACCATCGCCTACTGGGGCATCATGGCCTTCGTGTTCATCGCCGCGCTGGCCAAGTTCGGCATCCAGACCGCCAGCGTGGTCGCCATGCTCGGCGCCGCCGGCTTCGCCGTGGGCATGGCCATGCAGGGCACCCTGGCCAACTTCGCCTCCGGCGTGATGATCATGGTGTTCCGGCCCTTCAAGACCGGCGATTTCATCGACGCCGCCGGGGTCAAGGGCTCGGTCAAGGAGATCTCGATCTTCAGCACGACGCTGGCGACCCCGGACAACGTCCGGATCATCGTGCCCAACGGGAAGCTGTACGGGGACATCATCCGCAACTTCAACGGCTACGAGACGCGCCGGGTGGACATGACCGTGGGCATCGGCTACGGGTCGAGCATGGACAAGGCCATGGAGATCGTCGCGGGCCTGCTGGCCGCCGACCCGAGGGTCCTGCCGGAACCGGCGCCGACGGTGGCCGTGGCCGAGCTGGCCGACTCCAGCGTCAACATCGTGGTGCGGCCGTGGGTCGCGGCCGGGGACTACTGGAACTTCTATTTCGATTTCCACAAGGCCGTCAAGGAGGCCTTCGACGCCGCGGGTGTCGAGATCCCGTTCCCGCAGCGGACCGTCCACATGCAGAGGGCCGAGGCCTGAGGGCCCGCGCCGGAAAGGTGATGGCATGCGCAAGTCGATCCTCGTCCTGGCGGCCGCGTTGGCCGCGTCCGCCCCGCTGGTCCTGGCCCAGGAGGCGGCGCCGGTCGGCGTCTGGCAGAACGAGTTCAAGCTGGGTCTGAACGTCCTGCAGAGCAGCTACTCGGAGAACTGGAACGGCGGCGACAAGGGCTCGGTGGTCTGGAGCGGCGCCTTCGACGGGCGCATGGAGAAGCAGTACAGCGAAAGCAGGAACTGGCGCAATACGCTGAAGCTGACCTACGGCCAGACCCACCAGCAGGACCGCGACGCCGGCGGCGACCTCTACTGGCGCAGGCCGGACAAGAGCGACGACATCATCGATTTCGAATCGCTGCTGCGGTTCACGCAGGCCTCGGGCTGGGACCCCTTCGTGGCCCTGGGCTTCACGTCGAAGTTCGACGACCGCAACGATGCCGCGGGCCGCAGCATCATGTTCAACCCCATGACCGTCACGCCGTCGGCGGGCATCTCGCGCAAGCTCATCGCCGAGGAGGACCGCTTGCTGCTCGGTCGCCTGGGCGTGGCGTACATCCTGAACAGCCGCTCGTTCTTCACGGACCCGGCGCCGGCCACGGACACCCGCCGCGAATCCTCCAGCGAGCTGGCCGCCGAGGCGGTGCTCGAGTACAAGGTCGGCGCCCTGGACAAGCGGGTCGACTGGGAGAGCAGGCTGACGCTCATGCTGCCGTTCATCTACTCGGGCAAGAGCGTCTTCGAGGACGATCTCGACCCCGCGGCCTGGGGCCTGCCGGACGACGTGGCCGGCTACACGACGACCCTGGACGTCGACTGGGACAACACCTTCACCGCCAACATCACCAGGGTGATCGCGGTGAAGCTCTTCCTGCGCTGGGTCTACGACAAGTACGACAACACGGTCACACCGGTGGTGGAGGAGGGGGTGCTGCTGAACGCCGAGCCGGTCGCGCAGGCGGTCCGCAAGGGGGGGCAGTTCAAGCAGACCCTGGCGTTGGCCTTCGGCTACACCTTCTAGGCTGCGCCTGGTCGAGCGTGCCCGGCCCGGTCCCCGCGACCGGGCCGGGCATGTTCATCCGGGCACGGCCTTTCAGTTGCGCAGGAGCGGGGCGACGGCCTTGAAGTCCGGCGTGCCGGCCTTGGCCAGGATCTCGAACATGATCATCCGCGACCCCATCACCTGCACCCCCAGGTCCCGCATGCGGTCCACGCCCGCGGCGCGGTCGGCCGTCGTGCAGGAGCCGACGGCGTCGGCGGCCAGCGCCACCTGGCGGCCGTCGCGCCGCAGGTCGAAGGCGGTCTGGTAGACGCACACGTGGGCCTCGATGCCGCACAGCAGCACCTGGTCGCGCCCGGTAGCGGCCAGGGCCCGGCGGAAGCCGTCGTCCAGGCCGCAGCTGAAGTGCAGCTTCTCCAGGGGGGCGAACTGGCGGAAGAGGCTGCGGATCTCGGTCACGGTGACGCCCAGGCCGCGGGGATACTGTTCGGTCACCAGTACCGGGATCTCCAGCTGCTGGCTGAAGCGCACCAGGCGGTCGGTGGCGTCGAGCACCTCGGCGAACCCCCGGATCAGGTCGCGGAAGCGCTCCTGGAGGTCGACGACCACCAGCACGCTGCGTTTGCGGTCCAGGCGGTCGGGCAGGGACGGGCGGTCGCTCATGATCGTCCTTTCAATGCTCCGTCAGTTGCGCCGCGGCGCCTCGTACCGGCCGCAGGGGCTGACGGTCTCGGCGAAGGGGCCGTGCCAGCCCAGGTTGAAGAACAGGTCCGGATCGCGGGCCGCCCCGCTGCCGACCAGGACCAGGCCCAGGTTGCGCGAGGCGTGGAAGTAGTCCCGCGACCAGTTGGACGTCCCCAGCCAGCAGAGGTGGCCGTCCACCGTCAGGTACTTGGCGTGGTCGACCCGGGCGAAGGGGATGAAGCCGTCCGGATGCTCGGGTACGTTGGTGAAGCGGATCTCGATGCCCTCGATGGCGGCCAGGCTCTTGAGCCAGGGCAGGGCGTACCTCGTCTTGGCCCAGTTGGCCAGCAGGATCCGGACCTGCGCCCCGCGCACCGCGGCCCGGCGCAGGGCCCGGTCCAGGTCGTCGAACAGGCGCTGTTCCCGGTCGGTCACGCCGTAGGACAAGAGCTGCAGGTGCACCGAGTCGCGGGCGGCATCGATCATCTCCACCAGGAGCGGCAGGTCCCAGGGGATGCCGGCCGGCAGCCCGTCGCGGGGGCTGGCCGCCAGCAGGGCCTCGATCTCGTCGCCCGCGGCGGTGCGCAGCCGGTGCTTCGGCAGTTCGGCCAGGGGCC
>JACZKN010000153.1 GCA_014859985.1 Candidatus Krumholzibacteriia bacterium
CGGTCAGCCCCGCCGCCGCCAGGCGCTGGGCCGCCGCGTCCACCGATAGCTGCAGCACGTCCGGCACCGTGACCAGCTCGCCGGCCGGCGCGGTGGCGATGACGCGGGTGCGCGGTCCGGGCACGTCGGTCAGCCAGGCGGTCGAGCAGCGGATGTCCTCGAGCACGCGGCGGAACAGGGGCACCGCGCTCTGGGCGGCGTAGTAGCGGCGGTAGCCCTTGGGCTCGTCCAGCACCGTGATCACCACCAGGCGCGGGTCCTCCAGGGGCGCGAAGCCCGCGAAGGTGGCCACGTACGCGCCCAAGGTCAGGCCCCGGCCGTCGCGGCTCTTCTGGGCCGTGCCGGTCTTGCCGCCCACGGTGATCCAGTCCAGGTTCGCGCCCGAGCCCGTGCCTTCGCGCACCACGCGGCCCATGGCCTCGCGCAGCACCGCGGCCAGGGGTTCGGACACGACCCGGCGCAGGGCCAGGGGGGGCCGCTCCTGCAGCAGGCGGCCTTCGTGGTCGCGCACCTCGCTGACCAGGCGCGGCGCGTACAAGGTGCCGCCGTTGGCCACCGCGGCCACGGCCATGCCCAGCTGCAGCGGCGTGACGGCGATCTCCTGCCCGATGGCCAGGGTGGCCTGGCTGCGCCGCGACCAGGTGGCGGGCTCGTGCACGATGCCCGCGGGCTGCCCGCCGTAGGGCGCCAGGGTGGGCTGACCGAAACCGAAGTCCAGGATGTCGCGGTGGAGCTCCTCGCGGCCGAGGTTGGCCACCGCCCGCGCGAACCAGATGTTGCAGGACTTGGTGAAGGCCCGCATCAGGGGCAGGTAGCCGTACTTGTGGTCGTCGTCGTTGCGGATGCTGAAACCGTCGAGCTGCGGGTCCGAGCAGTCGAAGACCGTGGCCGTGTCCACCGCCGCGCGCCGCAGCAGCGAGGCGGTGGTGATGATCTTGAAGACCGAGCCCGGCTCGTACTGCCAGGTGAAGTTGCGGTTGTTCCAGACCGCGGCGTCCCCCTGGCGGGCCTGGCGCGTGGGCATCACGGGCCAGCTCGCGGCCGCCAACACGTCGCCGCTGCGGGGCTCGAGGATCAGCACCGATCCGCCGTCGGCGCGGTTCTCGACCACGGCCTCGGCCAGGCGCCGCTCGGCGATGGCCTGCAGGTCCGCGTCGATGGTCAGCACCACGCCGCGCCCGTGCTCGGGCTCGTCCACCACGACCCGACCCAGGTCGCGGCCAGGCACGCCCGTGTCCACCGAGCGGAAGCGGCCCGGCCGGCCGGACAGGATGTCCTGCAGGGCGTACTCCAGGCCGGTGGCGTAGGTGGTGTCGCGTTCGTGGCGGCAGAAGCCCACCAGCGACGCCCCCACCCCGTCGGTGGGGTAGACCCGCGCGCGCAGCGTGTCCATGGTGACGGCGCGCTCGCGGCGCAGACGCTCCTTCTGGGGCCGGTCCAGCACCACGCCGCGCTCGAGCACCACGTGCTGGTGACCGGCCTGGGCGATGGCGCGCCGGATGCCGGCGGGATCGCGGTCCAGCACGCGGCCCAGCAGGGCGCACAGGGAATCGGGCCGTTGCACCAGGGTCGGCGCCACACCCACGTTCCACTCCAGCACCGACAGGGCCAGGGGCCGGCCGGCGCGGTCGCGGATGTCGCCTCGCTCGGCCGGCAGCACGCCCATGGACCACCACTGGGCGATGGCCACGGCCTCGAGCTCGTCGTGCCTGACCACCTGCAGCCAGGCCACCCGCAGGACGAGGCAGAGGGCCGCCGCCAGCACGGCGCCCCTCAGGACGTGGATCCGCCGGGGGTCAGGGCCGGCTCCGCTCACGGCCGCGCCACCCGGGGGTCGGCGGCCGCGGCGGCCGGGTCGAGGCTGACCATGGTGCCGGCGACGAACACCGGCGGCTGGGCCGCGTTGGCGGTGGCGCCGCCGGCCAGGCCCGCCAGCATGCGGTGCAGGAAGCCGTCGTCGGCGGGATCGGCGGCCGGGGCCGCCACCAGCACGAAGTCGGGCGCGTCGGGCATCACCAGTCCCGCGCGCTCGGCCCGCGGGATGACGGCCTCGGGGCTGGTCGCGTCCATCCAGCGCAGCGCCAGGTCGGCCGACGCCGCCTCCAGGCAGACCCGGCGATCCTCCAGGTCGCCGACGCGGTTCCGCAGGCGCGTGACCTCGCCCGAGACCATCACGGTGCCGGCGATGACCAGCGCCAGGGCCGCGCCGCCGGCCACCAGGCGCAGGGTGTGCCGCCGCACCAGGGGCCGCCGGTGGGCCATCGCCGCGTCGCGGCCGCGGCAGGCGCGGCCCACGGCTTTCAGTTGTGCGCTCGTCCGGAACATGGGTCCCCCTTCGGCTGATACCTTTTCAGATCCTCTCGGCTGCGCGCAGGCGCGCGCTGCGGGCCCGCGGATTGCGTGCGGCCTCCTCGTCGGTCGCCGCCAGGGCTCCTTTGGTCAGGATCCGCAGCGACCGGGCGTGCCCGCAGACGCACTGGGGCACGTCCGCGGGGCAGATGCAGTCGCGCCGCTCCCGGTCGATGAACCGCTTCACCAGGCGGTCCTCCAGGGAGTGGTAGGCGATGACCACGAAACGGCCGCCGGGCGCCAGCACGGGCGGCAGCTTGAGCAGCGCCTCCTCCAGCGCACCCAGCTCGTCGTTCACGGCGATGCGCAGGGCCTGGAAGATGCGGCTGAGCACCGGCTGGGGCTTGGCGCCCCGGGGCAGCACCGACTCGACCACCTCGCGCAGGCGGAAGGTGGTGCCGACGGGGGCCTGGGCCCGCGCGGCCACCAGGGCCCGCGCGATGCGGCGGCTGGCGCGCTCCTCGCCCAGGGACCACAGCAGGTCCGCCAGGCGGCGCTCGTCCAGCTCCGCCAGCAGGGCCGCCGCGGGCTCGCCGCGGTCCGGGTCGAAGCGCAGGTCCAGCGGCCCGTCGGCCCGGTAGCTGAATCCCTTGTCCGGGTCGTCCAGCTGCAGGGAGCTGACGCCCAGGTCCAGCAGGACCCCGTCCACGGCGTTCCAGCCGCAGTCGGCCAGGGCGCGGTCGAGGTTGCGGAAGGAGTCGCGCCGGCAGCGCAGACCGGGTTGCGCGGCCGCCAGGTTCGCGCAGGCGGCGCAGGCGGCCGGGTCCAGGTCCAGGCCCAGGACCTCGGCGCCGGCGGTGAGCAGGGCCGCGCTGTGGCCGCCGAAGCCGAAGGTACCGTCCACGTACCGCCGCCCCGGACCCGGCTGCAGCAGATCGATCGTCTCCTGCAGCAGCACCGGCACGTGGGGCGCGGCGGTCATGGCATGGTGACGGGGGCCAGGCTCCCGAGGTGGCGGAGCGTGGGCAGGCCCGGGGCAGGCTCGCCGTCGGCATCCCAGTTGCCCATGATGAGGATGGCCTTGAGGTAGTCGCTCCACCCCTGCAGGTAGAGCTGGTGGCGGTAGGCCTTCAGCTTGCGGCCCCAGGCCACCAGTTCGGCGGTGGCGCGGTCGAATTCTTCAAAGGGCGTGGGCCTGTCCTCGAACTGGGCCTTGAGGGCGCCTGCTGCCATCTGCTCAAAGCCCAGCGCCAGCGCGCAATCGACCGCACCGCTTTCAACCGCCTGGCGCGCCAGGAACAGCGCGGTCGAACCGGTGGAGCAGTTGTTGTTGACATTGACAATCGGTATGCCGCTCATGCTCACTGGATA